>CALGHC010000586.1 GCA_937915965.1 uncultured Myxococcales bacterium | reverse complement strand
CGCGCGCAGCGGCGGGGGAGAGGGCGCCGCGCTGCGCGAGGAGGCCGCCGGCGACGCCAAGCTCGTCTTTCAGGTGCTCGACGGTGTCGACGGCAAGGACCTGCGCGTGCTCGCCGATCGGCAGCGCGATCGCGTCATCAGCGGCGTGATCTGTCTCGCTTCGACCGGCGGCGCCGACAAGGTCACCGTCCTGGTCGCCGTGAGCCAGGATCTCGCCGGCCGCCTGCACGCCGGCAAGCTGGTGGGGGCGCTGATGCCGCTGGTCGGCGGTCGCGGCGGCGGTCGCCCCGACTTCGCCCAGGGCGGCGGCAGCGATCCCAGCGGTGTGGCCGCGGTCGAGGCGGCCTTCTTCGAGGCAGCGCTCAAGGCGCTGGCCTAGCGCGGCGCTAGGGCGCCATCCGCACTTCGAGGTCATCGACGAACCAGCCGACGCCATCGTTGCTGAGGCCGTCGACCGAGTCGAACGCGAAGCGCACCTGGATCTTCTCGCCGGCGACGCCCTCGACCACCAGGTGCACGCGCTCCCAGACGCCGGCGCCGCTGGTGTTGTCGAGGGTCTTCTCTGCGGCGACCTTGGCAAAGCCATCGGCCGAGACCTGCACGACACGGTCGTCGTAGTTGGTCGTGTTCTCGACGCCGTTGTACGACCAGAAGCTGACCACGACCTTGCCCTCGGCGGGTGCGTCGACGCCCGGCGACGTCGCGTTGCCCGTGACCAGACCGTCGTCGTAGTCGACGCCGTTGTTGAAGTTGAGCGAGCACATCGCGCTCTTGTAGCCGGGAACCGCGGGCGACGCGTCGATCGCCCAGCCGGCCGCGTCGGCCTTGGCGGCGTCGAGCGTCCAACCGCCGTCTTTGTCGCAGGTGAAGTCGTCCTTCCACACAGAGGAGCAGGCGCTGGCGCCGTTGCACACCCCCGCCTTGCAGGTCGAGCTCGCCGTGCATGGATCGCCGTCGTCACAGAGGCTGCCGTCCACGATCGCCGAGTGGCTGCACTTGCTTTCATAGGTCGAGACCTTGGCGCAGGTGTCGAGGGTGCAGGGGTCGGCGTCGTCGCATTCGTCGGCGTCGGGCTTGCCGATGCATGCGCCATCGAGGCAGGCCTCGTCGGCGGTGCAGGGGTCGTCGTCGTTGCAGCTTGAGCCGTTCGCGCTCGGGTCGACCGTCGTGACGCACACCCCGCTCATGCAAGCGTCACCCTTGGTGCATGCGTTGCCGTCCGAGCAGTAGCTGTCGTCTTTCTCATCGACGTTCGTGCAGACACCAGACTTGTCACAGGCGTCGTCCGTGCAGGGGTTGTCGTCGTCACATAGGTCGTCGCCATCGCACCAACCAAAGGTCGAGCAGACGTCGTCGGTGGTGCATGGGTCGTCGTCGTCGCAGGGGGTGCCCTTCTCTGCGTCCGCGCCGCCGCACTCGCCGCCATCGCAGGCGTCGTCGATGGTGCAGTTGTCGCCGTCGTCGCAGGTCGTCGCGTCGGCCAGGTCGGTGCCGGCGCAGTCGCCGTCCTTGCAGACGTCGTTCTCGGTGCAGGCTTCGTCGTCGTCGCAGGCCATGGCCTCGTTGGCTGGCTTGTTCTCGCAGCCGGTCGCCGAGTCGCACGAGTCGGTGGTGCAGTCACTGTCGTCGTCACAGTCGTCGATCGCGCCACCGACGCACGCGCCCTCCTTGCAGCCGTCGTCGCTGGTGCAGGAGTCGCCATCGTTGCACCAGGCGCCCTCGTCGTCGGGCGTCCCGCCGTCACACTTCCCGGCCTTGCAGACCGCGTCGGTCATGCACTCCTCGGCATCGCATTCGGTGTCGTCCTGGGCGGTGTCGTGCTTGCATGCGCCGGTCGCGGCGTCGCAGGTGTCGAGGGTGCACGGATCGTCGTCGTCGCAGTCGACCTTGGCGCTGGTGTCGCACACCCCGCCGTCGCAGGTGTTCTCGAGGCACTTGTCATCCGGGCTGCCGCAGTCACTGTCGAGCTCGCACAGGCACAGCGCGTCGAAGTCGGCGCAGCAGTCGCCGGCCGACTGGCAGTAGCTGTCGCACTGGCACTCGAAGCTCGAGTCGTACTTGCCGCAGCGGTCTGCGCACGAGTCCAGCGCCGTCGTGCCGCCGTCGTCGTCGCTGCCATCTTCGCTGATGGTGTCCGCGGCGCTGTCGTCGCCGTTCGCGTCGTCGCCGCCGCCACCGTCGGTTTGGACGTCGCCCGGACCGACATCGACGACCAAGGTGTCGTCGATGGCCGCGTCGTCGTCGCTCGCGTCGTCGAGCACGTCGTCGTCCCCGCCCGTGTCGACGCCGCCGCCGCTGTCGACCGCGTCGCTTTGGCCGCCACCTCCGCCGCCACCGCCACCACCTGTATTTGGCGCCTCGGTGCTGCACGCCGAACCCAGCGCGAGCGCCGCGAGGGCGACCAGCCACGTGGAGAACTTGCGCGTCAGCATGCGGTTCGAGGCCATGGGTCTTGCTCCTGATGCTTGCGGGCCGTCACCAGGATCGGTCCGGGAGCGGTTGGCGAAGCAAATGAGTGGTTCCTTGCGCCGATCCTAACGTCTTGCGGGGGAGACCGCTAGCACCTCAAAACGGCCGCGGCCGCCCCCGGGGAGGGGGGCGGCCGCGCGCTCGGTGGACCTGAGGGTGCGTCGGCGGTGGCGGTCGCCGGCGCCGGGCTCACCGAGTGGTTCCGTTACCGATCTTGCGTACTTCGCCGTCGCTTTCGCCGGTCCCGACGTCTCGCTTGAGCGCTTCGACCAGTCGACCGGGCTGCGGGTTGTCGCCAGTCTCGACGCGTGTGGTCGTCTGCGGTCCGGCCTCGGCCATCTTGGAGAAGGCGCCTGACTTCTCGAGCAGCATCAGCAAGCCGACGAAGCCAAACACGGCCAGCAGCACCAGACCGGGGGCGAAGATCATGACGCTCAGTCCGAGCTCTCCCATCGTGTTCCAGTCCATGTCATCCTCCCACCCGTGTTCTGTCTGCGCGGGCTTTGTTGTGTTCTCTCACCCTGCGAGGGCCTGGGCCTTCTCTTGAGGCCTCGTTCCCTCTTTCCAACTGCAAGATAGGGGAGGCCGAGGCGGCGCAACACCGTCTCAACGCACCAATGTCGCCGTCGCGGCGGGCCATTGTGCCCACCTCGGGGCATCAGGCCGCACTGGTACGTAGACACCACTGCTGGCTCCTTGCGGGCTTGGCGTCGGGGTTGGTCGGGCATGTCGCGGGCTCGTTGCTGGGGGGCGTCAGCGCCGTCCGGATGCGCTATCATCGCCATGGATGACTTCGAGTTGCCGTTCGGTATCGCTCGTGGCGTCACCCGTCGTTCGTCGCCCGTCGCCCCTGCCAAGGAGCCCCCATGCCTTCGATTCGCCGTGCCCCAGCCGTCCTGTGCGCGCTGTCGCTGATCTGCCTCGCTGCCCCTGCTCAGGCGGCCGCCCCAGCGGTCCTCGGCGTGCAGGGCGCCCTGCTCAACGCCGGCGGCGGTCCGGTCGTCGATGGCAAGTACGCGCTGACCTTCGCCCTGCACGACGCGGCAGAGGGCGGCAAGACGCTGTGGACCGAGGTGCACACGGGGATCCTCGTCACCGCCGGCCGCTTTGGCGCCCTCGTGGGTGAGAAGGACATCGACAAGCCCCTCCCCGTGGCCGCGTTCGCGACCAGCGAGGCGCTGTGGATGGGCGTGCAGGTCTACGACGAGCCGGAGCTGCCGCGTGTTCGCCTGGTCGCCACGCCATTCGCCGTCGAGGCCGTCCACGCGGCGAGCGCCGACACGCTCAGCAAGCCGATTGGCGCTGGTCAGATCGCCGCGGGCGCGATCGGCACCGACCACATCGCCGTGGGCGCGGTCACCGCCGAGAAGCTGGCCAACGGCGCGATTGTCGCCGAGAAGGTCGCCTTCACCTACGCGGGCTCGTCGGACAAGGATGGCCCGGCCACCAGCGCCCTCGATTTGAAGTGCTCGGGCTGCGTCAGCGTCGGCGAGATGGACTTCGACACCGACGTTGATATCGGCGGCAACGCCTTGAAGGCCAAGAAGATCGTCACCGACGAGCTGACGGCGGCGGTGATCGCCGCCGATCAGATCACGGCGGGGACGGTGAGCGCGGTCTTCGAGGGCGACGGCTCGGCGATCACCGGCATCAAGTTGCCCAAGGGCGACTGCGCCCCCGGGACCGTGCTGCTCGGCATCGACGGCGACGGCAAGCTCAAGTGCGGTCCGCCCCTCGCCCAAGGCGGGCTGCCCGCCGATGGCCTCAACGAGATCTCGAACGATCTCCTCTGGAATCAGTTCACCGACACGGTCGGGACGGCGCAGAAGGGCGCGTCGATTCACGACAAGTCTGCCGCCAACATCAGCACCATCGAGTTCCCGAACCTGGGCGTGGCGCAGAAGCTGGCGATCTCGGTGGATCTTGAGAACTCGGACCTGTCCCAACTCAACCTCATTGTCACGGACCCGGACTCGAAGAGCTACGTTCTGTGCAAGCCCTGCGGCGAGCCAGGCCAGAAGAAGCTCGTGACCAGCTTCCCCGTGCCGACACCGCTGAACGAAGGCGACCTCACCGCCTGGATCGGCAAGAACCCCGTCGGCACCTGGGTCTTGGAGGTGCAAGACACCGAGTTCTGCGTCGTTCAAGAGAACCCCGGTCTCTGCAAGGCCGTCGTGCCGCCCATCGACGGCGTCCTCAACGACTGGACCATCACCATCGAGACCCTCTCGAACAAGAAGGTCGAGGTGAAGGGCGACCTCATCGTCACCGGTACGATCACCGGCCCAGGTGGCATGGTCATCAAGGGCAACATGACCTTCGACGGTACCGCGGTGATCAAGAGCGCCGAGCCGGTCAAGCTCGATGTCGCGAGCGGGCCGCCCCTCGACGTCGGCAGCAACACCAAGAAGGTCGCAAACCTCAACGCCGATCTCCTCGACGGCATCGACTCCGCCGGCCTGTCGGGCGGCATGACCTACACGCACTGGGGCAAGCAGCAGTGCGGCAGCGGCTGGTCGTCGGTCTCCAACGGCAACGCCGGCCTGATCGTCGAGCGCAACAACTGGGGCCGCGCCAACGGGGTCATCTGCATCGAGGGTGGCTTGGCCAACGACGCGGGTGCGGGTGTCGCCTGGTCGTGGAAACACAACTGCTCGCACAGCCAGAACAGCGGGATGCCTTGTGGCGTCTGCGCGCCGAATCTCGGTCCAGGCCGACCGGCTGGTCAGTGCTTCACCAAGTGGGGCGCGGCCTCGTGTCCGAGCGGCTGGACCAACATGTACAACGGCTGGATCACCTCGGCCGTCGAGTGGCAGACGTGGGGCGCTCTCGGCGAGACCGTCTGCATGGACAAGGCGGCGCTGACCAACTGCAACGCCTCCGGCGGTACCGGCATTGCCTGGCGTGGCAGCGGCACCGACAACTTCGAGAGCCCGCGTGATTGCGTGGTTTGCTGCCGCTGAGCCGTGCTGGCCTGAGCCGAGCCGGTCTGGCCTGAGCCGAGCCGGTCTGGCCTGAGCCGAGCCGGTCTGGCCTGAGCCGGGTCGTGCCGAGCGATCGGGGCCGATCCCCTTCGCTCTGTCGCCTCTGTGGGACTCAGCGATTCGCGCCGTCGCGTCCGCTCAGGCGACCCGCGATAGCTGGTTGAAGGCCTCAACCGGGCGCGAGAACAGGTAGCCCTGGCCGAAGTCGCAGTCGAGGTCGCGCAGCCGGTCGAGCTGCACGGCGGTCTCGATGCCCTCGGCGACGACCCGCTTGCCCAGGCCGTGGCCCAGATCGACGATGGTGCGCACGATCTGCAGGTCCTCTTCGCGCTCGGCGATGCCGCTGACGAACGAGCGGTCGATCTTGAGCTGGTCGATGGGCAGGCGTTGCAGATACGACAGCGACGAGAAGCCCGTGCCAAAGTCGTCGAGGTGGATCTGCACGCCGAGCGACTTGAGCTCGTGCAGCATCGCTGCGGCCTTGTCGCAGTCCTCGAAGAGCATGCTCTCGGTGATCTCCAAGACCAGGCGGCGCGCGTCGAAGCGGGTGTGGCCCAGCACGGCCGCGACCTGCGCGACCAGGTCGGTCTGCAGGAACTGCCGCGTCGACAGGTTGACCGACAGGTCCAGTGGCCGGTTGGCGCGCGGCATCTCGATGTCCCACTGCTGCAGCTGGCCGATCGCCTCCTCGAAGACCCAACGACCGATCGGCACGATCAGGCCCGTCTCCTCGGCGATGTGGATGAAGTCCAGGGGCGGCACGGCGCCGCGCGTCGGCGTCGTCCAGCGCAGCAGCGCCTCGACGCCGGTCATCTCGCCCGACGTCAGCGAGACGATCGGCTGGTAGTTCAGGCGCAGCTGGCCTTCTTCCATCGCCTTGCGCAGATCCGACTCGATGCTGAGGCGGAAGCTGGCGCGCTCGTGCAGCGCCTCGTCAAAGATGTCGTGACACGCCTTGCCGCGGCCCTTGGCGCGGTACATCGCCAGGTCGGCGTCGCGGATCATCTCCTCGGCCACCTTGTGATCGCGGCCGTGCACGGCGATGCCGATGGACGCGGTCGTATAGAGCTGCTGGCCGTTGACCTCAAAGGGACGGGCGATCGCCTGCTGGGCGCGGTTGGCGACGATGACGGCGTCCTCGGGGCCGCGGATGTCCTCGAGCAGCACGCAGAACTCGTCACCGCCAAACCGGCCGATCGTGTCGCCGGGGCGGACCACAGTGCGCAGGCGCTCGGCGACCTCGACCAACATCAGGTCGCCGGCTCCGTGGCCGAGGCTGTCGTTGACCAGCTTGAAGCGATCCAGATCCAAAAAGAGCACGGCAAACTGGTAGTCGCGCATCCGCCGTGCCCGGCGCATGGCCAGGCCGATGTGATCGAGGCACAGCGCCCGGTTGGCCAGCCCGGTCAGGCGGTCGTGGAACGCGTCGTAGCGCAGCCGCGCCTCGATCGCTTTGCGACCGGTGATGTCGCTGACCGACCCGGCCATGCGCAGGGCCTGGCCGCGGCTGTCGCGCACGGCGACACCGCGGGTGAGGACCCACAGCGCGTCGCCGTTGCGGTGGCACATGCGGTGCTCGTGCTCAAGGTGGTCCGTGGCCCCTTCGGTATGCGCCGAAATGGCATCGGCCAGCCCGGCGGCGTCGTCGGGGTGCACGCAGCCAAACCAATCCTCGGGCTTGTTGCCCAGCTGTGCGGGGGCGTAGCCGAGCATCGCCTTGAAGCGTTCGGAGAGGAAGAGCAGGTTGCGCTGCAGGTCCCAGTCCCACAGGCCGTCGTTGGCGCCGCGGCTGGCGAGGGCGTAGCGCTCTTCGCTGGTGCGCAGGGCCTTCTCGCTGCGATGGCGCTCCATCGCGTAGCGGATCGCCCGCAGCAGCAGCTGGGCGTCGATGTTGGCCTTGACCAGGTAGTCCTGCGCGCCCTCGCGAACGGCCGTGACCGCGGTCTCCTCGTCGCCGATGCCGCTCTGGACGATCATCGGCACGTCGACGGCGGCGCGGTGGGCGCGGCGGAAGGTCTCGATGCCTTCGCTGTCGTGCACGCACAGATCGAGCAGGATGATGTCGGGCGCGCTGGTCTCGAGGCGGGCCTCGAGGTCGGCGATGCGGTCGACGTGGTCGATCTCGAAATGGATGTTGTGATCGGAGCCGAGGGCGTCCTCGATCACAAGTCGGTCGGACTCGGTGTCCTCCAGCAGGAGCACGCGCACGGCCTTCTTGTTCATCGCCATCCCTTGCTGGGTCGCCCCGCGGCGCAGGGAGTCTCGAACCCCGCGCCTGCTACCCGACCACAGAACGGTCGCACGGCGTCTTCAACTGTCCAGTTTTGACCGGCGGTTGACCGGCGGTTGACCGGCGGTTGACCGGCGGTTGACGGGCGCGCAGGGGGTTGGGTGACGGGCGCGCAGGGGGTCGGCGAGCGCGGTCAGATCATCAGCTCGCGGCTGCCTCGCGGTCGGGCAGAACGAAGTGAACTGTCGTGCCCGTGGCGCCTTCGGATTCCAGCCAGATTCGGCCACCGCGCTCGTCGATGATCCGCTTGCAGACGGCGAGGCCGAGCCCCGAACCGGGTTGGTCGCCGGGATCGCCGCGCTCGAACAACTCGAAGACACGCTCGCGATGTTCTGCGGGCACGCCGACGCCGTTGTCGGCGACGGTGAAGTGCCAGCCGTCGCCGTCGTGGCTGGCGTGGATGCGCACCACCGGTGAAGCCCGACCGCGGAACTTCAGCGCGTTCGACAGGAGGTTCTGAAACAGCCGGGCGAGCTGCTCGGCTTCCATGGCGACGACGGGTAGCTCATCGACTTCGACGCGCGCGCCGTCGGCCTGAATCGCCGCGTCGAGGTCATCGAGAACCTGACGCACCACCGCGGTCGCGTCCGCGCGGGCGTCGCCGGCCGCTGCCTTGGCGGCCGCCGGCTTCTCCAGCAGGCCGCCGACCCGTGTCATCATGCGGCGCGCCGCGTCCTCTGCCTTGATGATCAGCGCCGCGGCGTCGTCGTCGAGGTCGTCGCCGTAGCGGTTCTTGAAGACGCGCAGGTAGTTGCCGACCGACCGAATCGGCTCCTGCAGGTCGTGGGCGACCATACGCAGCTCGCGCCGTTGGCTGCCACCGCTGCCGTCGCTGCCGTCGCTGGCGTTGCTGCCTTTGGCGCTATCTCGGACTTCGGTCGCCGCGCCCTCGCTCATTGCCGGCGCATTGTGGGCGTCGAGCGGTTCGCCCAGGTCGACCGCTTCGAGGGCTGTGTCGACGTCGTCGGCCCGGTCGTCGCCCTGGTCGCCGGTATCCGCGACGAGCTCGAGGCCTGTGCCGCTCGCGCCGATGCGCCGCAGCACACGCCGCGTGATGCGCAGCTCGTCGCCCGCCTGGGCAGCCAGCGCCGCCGCGCGCATCGGCAC
>CALGHC010000585.1 GCA_937915965.1 uncultured Myxococcales bacterium | reverse complement strand
GACCACCAAACAGTACGAGGACGAAGCCAAGCGCCGCTTCATCGCGGAGCCGGCGAACATGAAGCTGGTGATCGTCGTCAGCAAGCTCTTGACCGGCTTCGATGCGCCGAGCTGCACCTACATCTACCTCGACAACGAGCTCCGCGACCACAATCTGTTCCAGGCCATCTGCCGCACGAACCGGCTCGACGGCGACGACAAGGACTACGGCCACATCGTCGACTTCAAGGAGCTGTTCGGCGAGGTGCAGGAAGCGATCGCGGTCTACAGCTCGGACGAGCTGGATATCGAAGGCGGGAGTGACGCCGAGAACAACGTCCATCTCAAGGACTGGCTGGCCGAAGGCAAGAAGGCGCTCGACGCCGCCCGCGAGGCGCTGCGCTACCTGTGCGAACCGGTGGCCCTGCCGCGCGAGGTGGAGCAGTTCCTGCACTATCTCTGCGGTGACGCCGCCAACCCGAACGCGCTGACCGAGACCGAGGCGCTGCGGGTGTCGTTCTACAAGGCCGTGGCGGTCTTCGTGCGGGCCTTTGCCGCGATCGCGCAGGACCTCACGCAGGCCGGCTACTCCGACGCCGAAGCGGCCGCGCTGCAGAAGGACGTCGAGTTCTACGGGGAGATGCGCTCCGCCATCAAGAAGCACTCGGGCGAGGAGCTCGACATCAAGCCTTACGAGGCGGATATGCGCCACCTCCTCAACACCTACGTCCAGGCCGACCCGGCGACTGACCTTGGCGAGCTGGGCGAGATGTCGCTGACGGAGCTGATCATCGAGACGGGCATCCACGACGCCATCGCCAGGAAGCTCAACGAGAAGGGAACGCTCTCGAAGAACGCCATCGCCGAGGGCATCATCAACAACGTCCGCAAGACCATCATCCGTGACCAACTCACAGACCCACGGTTCTACGAGCAGATGTCCAGGCTGCTCGACGATCTGATCAAGCAAAGCCGCGCGGATGCCGCCGCGTATGAGGAGTTTCTGAAGAAGGCCGAGGCGTTGGTGAAGCGGCTGGCCGCCAGGCAGCCCGACGAGGCCATCCCCACGGCGCTGCATGGCAAGCGCGAGGCGACCGTGATCTACAACAACCTGCCGCGGATTCTCGCGATGCGCGGCACCGAGGTAGCGGGGGTCGCCGAGCCCCGCGCCGAGTACGGGGATGAGCGCCTCAGGTTGGCGCTCGAGATCGACCGCGTGATGCGCGAGCGGGCGCCGGCAGGCTGGAAGGGTGACCAGGCGAGGGAAGCACAGGTACTCAACGCGTTGTTCCCGCTTCTCGACCGCAACCGCGAAGCGACCCTCGCGCTCTTCGAGCTGGTCAAGAACCAGCCGGGCTATTGATGACAGAGACGATCCAGCTCGGTGACATCGCCATCGACGTGACGCGCAAGGACGTCAAGCACGTCCACCTCTCGGTGCACCCGCCGAGCGGTCGCGTCACGCTTGTCGCGCCAAAGGCGACGCGCCTCGAAGTGGCCCGCGCCTATGCAGCCTCGAAGCTCGGCTGGATAAGGGATCAGCAGGCGAAGCTGCGTGGGCAGGCGCGAGAGACGCCGCGTGAGTTCGTCGAACGCGAGAGCCATTACCTCTGGGGTCGGCGGTATCTGCTGTCCGTCGTCGAGAAGGATGCGAAGCCGTCCGTGCGTCTCAGCCACCGCCGCATCACGCTGACCATGCGCCCCGGCAGCACGCGGGCGAAGCGCGAGGCCGCCATGCAGGAATGGCATCGGTCCCTGCTGCACGAGGTCGTTCCAGCGTTGATCCGCAAATGGGAATCAAGGCTCGGCGTCAAGGTGACCGGCTACTTCCTCCAGCGCATGAAGACCAAGTGGGGCGGCTGCAACCACCGCGCGCGGACCATCCGTTTGAATAGCGAACTCGTGAAGAAGCCGAAGGACCTGCTGGAGTACGTCGTTGTCCACGAGATGCTTCACTTGATTGAACCGACCCACAGCGAGAAGTTCCTCTCCCTGCTGAGCAAGCACTACCCGGCATGGCGCGAGGCCAGGGCAGAGTTGAACGAACTGCCGCTGGGGGCGGAGACATGGCGAGAATAGGCAATTGTGCAAGGAACGGGCGCCGACCGGCCAAGGCGAGCAGCCATCTAACAACCGGTTGCAGCGGACGGTCCGCTGCGCGGCCCGCCGCTGAACCCAACCGTTAGATAGACTTGAAAAAAGGTATTGGATGCATTCTCTAGGGGGAGCCTAT
>CALGHC010000584.1 GCA_937915965.1 uncultured Myxococcales bacterium | reverse complement strand
CCGACGACCGACCTGCCGACGACCGACCTGCCGACGACCGACCTGCCGACGACCGGCACCCTGCCCCGGTGGAGCGGTACCGCCGACTATCTCGCCGACGCCGAGCTGTGCGACACCGTCAACGTCGCCGTCGCGCTGGGCCGCCCCCTCTTGATCAAGGGAGAGCCGGGCACCGGCAAGACGATGCTGGCGCGGGCCGTCGCGGACGGCCTCGGCCTCGATCTGGTCGCGTGGCACGTCAAATCCACCTCGCGGGCTCAAGACGGACTGTACATCTACGACACGGTCGCGCGCCTGCACGACAGTCGGTTTGGCGACAAGGATGTCAGCGACATCGAGCAGTACATCCGCCTCGGCGCCCTCGGCAGCGCCTTCGCCGGCGGCAAACGCGTCGTTGTCCTGATCGATGAGATCGACAAGGCGGACATCGAGTTCCCCAACGACCTGCTGCACGAGCTCGATGCCATGCGCTTCGCCGTGCACGAGACCGGCCGCGAGGTGGTCGCCGCCCATCGGCCGATCGTCATCATCACCTCGAACGCAGAGAAGGAGTTGCCAGACGCCTTCTTGCGGCGCTGCGTCTTCCACTACATCGCCTTCCCCGACGAGGAGCTGCTCAGCCGCATCTGCCGCGTCCACCACCCCCAGGTCGACGACACCCTGCTCGCCAGCGCCTTGCGCAGCTTTCTCGCGCTGCGATCACTCGAGTCGCTGCGCAAGAAGCCGTCGACGTCGGAGCTGATCGACTGGCTCGCTGCGCTGCAGCTTTCGGGAATCGACCACGCGACCCTTGAGCGCACTCTGCCCTTCTCTGGTGTGCTGCTCAAAGAGGAGCGCGACACCACAGAGGTGCAGCGCGCCGAGCCATGGCGGGCTGGAGGCGCGCCGCGTGTCGACACCCGTCGGCCGTGGACACGAGGGCGCTAGACCATGTTTGTGCGTTTTCACAGCGTGCTGCGGCATGCCGGACTGCACGTGGGTGTGGGGGAGTGGCTCGCGTTGGTCGCCGCGCTGGATGCCGGCGCGGTGAACCCCTCGCTGGCGAGCTTCTACACGGCCGCACGGGCGCTGGTGTGTCGCGACGAGGGCGACTTCGACCGCTTTGACCAGGCGTTCGCCGCTTGCTTTGAGGGCGTTGAGCTGCCGAGTCCGATCCGCGACGAGATCGAGGCGTGGTTGCGCTCGCCGATCCAGCGGCCCGCGTTGTCAGCCGAGGAGCTGGAACAGATCGAGAAGCTGAGCCTGGACGAGCTGCGGGCACTCTTCGAGCAGCGCCTGCGCGAGCAGACCGAGCGGCACGACGGTGGCAGCCGTTGGATCGGCACCGGCGGCCAGAGCCCGTTCGGCCAGGGCGGCAGTCACCCCACCGGTATGCGTGTGGGCGAGGGCGCCCAAGGTCGGGGCCAGGCGGTGGCTGGCGCCCGCAAGCGGCGTTTCGCCAACTACCGCTCTGACCGCGTCCTCGATACCCGCTCGATCGCTGTGGCCATCCGTCGGCTGCGTCGGCTGGAGCGCAAGGGCCGGCGCTTCGAGTTGGATATCGAGGAGACGATCAGGCGCACGGCCGCGCAGGCCGGCGAGCTCGAGATCGTCGAACGGCCCGAACGACGCAACCAGGCCCGTGTCGTCCTGCTCATGGACACAGGCGGCTCGATGTCGCCGCACGCCCGTGTCGTCGAGAGCTTCTTCTCGGCGATGAAGCGCAGCGGAGGGCTGCGCGATGTGCGCCCCTACTACTTTCACAACTGTCCGTACGGACTCCTTTTCAAGGACATGGCCCAGCTCGAAGAGGTGCCCATCGAGGAGGTCGTTCGTGCCGCGACGCCGAGCTGCCACCTCGTCGTCGTCGGTGACGCTTGGATGGGACCGTACGAACTGTTCGCGAGCTATGGTTCGATCGAAGCGGTCACTGCCGATCCTACGCCCGGGTGGGAGCGACTGGTGCAGCTCGCCGCAGCGTTCCCGCGGCGGGTTTGGCTCAATCCGGTGCCTGAACGATGGTGGTCGGCCGAGACGATAGTCGCAGCGCGGGCTCTCTTTGAGATGAAAGCGATGACCGTCGATGGAATTGTCGAAGCCGTCGCGGCATTGTATCGGCCCGGGTCTGCGAACCGGCGGGACCTGGACGTCGACAGCCTGAGGGCCCAGACCGACGCCGGCTTCCGATGACCCTCCCGGCGATGGCTGGATTACCAACACCCATTCGTGGCAC
>CALGHC010000583.1 GCA_937915965.1 uncultured Myxococcales bacterium | reverse complement strand
CGGCAGCGGCCGGTCTGGTCTTTCATCTCCAGGATCGCCGCGCGGACGGTCGCTGAGGGTTCACTCCAGCGGTAGAGTGTGCACCTGCAACTGTGGGTTGTTGCACATGTTGTCCGACACCACGAAGTGGAACTTCGAGACGCCGGGGACGTGGGCCGGGTCGCGCGGGATCAGCTGGACGTACGTGCCGTCCGGATAGTTCCCTTTCGCGTCGGGTGCCGAGGGTTCGCTGAGCCGGAAGCCGTTGCCAGTGGTCGGGTCGTAGACCAGCTCCATGCGCGACAGGTCGCCGTCGGGATCGCTGTAGTGGGCGCTGATCTCGATGTACTCGTCGATGTATCGGAATTGCACGTTGTCCAGCGCCGGGTTGTCGGTCTTGTCGTCGTCGACTGGCATGCGGATCAGGCGCGAATCGGTGGGCTGATCGGGCCAGGTCGGCTGACCTGTGAGGTCGAGCCAGACGCCCCACGCGACCATCATCGAGGTGAGCTGCACGTCCTGATGATCGTCAATGGTGATCTCAAGCGGCAAGTACTGATAGTCGCTGTGGAAGACGTGGATGCCCCACGTGCCCCCAGACGGAAGGTCGACGTGAAAGCGGCCCAGATCGTCGATCAAGCCGCCTGTTTGATAGACGCCGGCGTGGACCGGACCCTTCTCGACCAGGACCAGGCCCGGCCCGAGCGGCATGCCGTCCTCGCCGACGATCTGACCGCTGAAGCCGGCGCCCACGTCGCCGGTGCCAACGCATGCGGTCAGCGTTGCGGCGAGAATCAGCGCGCCGAGACGGCGAACCGGCGCGAACGCGTTTGGGCGGATTGCAGTGATCACAAGCTCCACTCCCGGCTGCAGCGTGCGCAAGCGTCGATCGGCTTGCCCTCGAGCAGCCCGCGCCGCAGAGCGCGGTATCGGTGGCCATTCCAGACGCCAGCCCAGTCGTCGACGTCGAGCGCGCCCAGTTCAAGGCTATCGTAGTCCATCGTGAACGACGAGATGCAACACGGCAGCACCCGACGCGATGCGGTCACGACCGCGCTGCGCCAGGGGCGCCAGCAAGCGAGCCACGGGTTCTCGTCGACAGACGGCGAGAGGCTCTCGAGGATCGGCCGACGGCCCGACGCGCGCAACGCGACCCCCAACCGGGCAGCCTCGGCCTCAGCCTCGGCGACGATGGCGCGAACCGCGCCGTCGACGCGACCGTGCAGCGAGTTCTCGCTGCGGGCGCTGCCGTGACCTGTGACGACCATGCGCTGGACGTACACCTCGTCGACGCCGATGTCGGCGGCGAGACGAACCAGCTCCGGCAGCTCGGCAAAAGTGCGCCGGTCGGCGATCATCCACAGACTCAACCGCGGCGTCTGCGGGTCGGGCCTTTGGGCGACAACGGCGCGCAGGCCGCGGATTACCTTGTTGAAGACGTCCGCCCCCGCGATGGCCGCGACGGTCTCGCGGTTGGCGCCATCGAGGGAGATGCGGAGCTCATCAAGACCGCTGGCGATGATCGCGGTGCGACGGCGCAGATCGAGCAACGTGCCGTTGCTGTTTAGCACCGTCCAGGCGCCGGCCGCGCGGGCCTCTGTGATCATCGAGTAGACCGCTTCATTGAGCAGCGGCTCGCCGTTGAGCTGGAAGGTGACCCGCTCGAGACGAGGCAGGCCGACGACGATCTCGCGGTAGTCGGCGAGGCTGAGGTCCGCGTCCGCGGCGAGGTCCGTGTGGGTGCGCAGGCAGGCCGAGCAGGTGAGGTTGCAGCGGCTGGTGACCTCGATCTGCAGCTCGGTGGGAGGTTGCACGGCGATGGGGCCTCGCTCCAGACCCGCGAGAAAGGCGCGCGTTCGTGGCGCGATGGCCGCGGGGAGCCGGCCGAGGACAAGCAGATCCTGGGCCTCGTCGACGTCGGTCAACCGATCCACGGTCGCGACCGAGAGGCCGCGCTCGGCGCAAAGGGCCAGGGTCGCCTGAACCGTCGCCGTCGTGCTCATCGTGACCGGCGTAAACACGTCGTGCGGCTCCTTCATGGCAATGAGGTAGTAGCCACCGTCGGGCCCCAGGCCGAGAACCACGTCGGCCTCGACCAGCGCGGCGAGCGCCCGTTCGACCATCTCCTTGGTCACCTGTGGCACGTCGCCGCTGACGATGGCGGCGCGCTCGTGGCGCTCAAGCAACCACTCGAAGGCGGCGCGCAGTTCTTGAGCGAGGTCCGCCTGGCCTGGCACCAGTCGATGGGCGCGGCCGGCGACCAGGCGTTCGGCCTCGGCCGCCGAACGCAGCGAGGTGGGCAGATCGTGGATCAGGTAGAGCTGCCAGTCGTTCGGGTGATGGAGCTGGCTCAGCTCGTCGTCGAGGAAGGCGCGGTGCAGGCCAATGGCGGCCTCGCCTCCCAGGGTCCGCGCCAGTCGCGTCTTGGACCAGCCGACGCGTGGCAGCTTGCTGATCACCCCGACGGCCTGCGCCGATCGCGTCGCGCCGACGTCGGGGGTTGGCCATTGAGCGCGGTTCTTCATCTCCATCGATCACCCCGTGCTGCGGGTCCCCGGTCAGCGCGTCCACACAACCCGCAGTATCGCCCGCCCCGCTCGCCATGAGCCAGCCAGCGAGCCTGACACCTTCGAGCGGCCACCGCGACGACGGCGATAGCGCACGGCCACCTCGGCCACCCGCAGGCCGCGCCGCAGCGCCTCGACTTGCATCTCGACCGGCCAGCCGTGATGCGATTCGCGCAGTTCGAGCCGCCGCAGTGCGTCGCTGCGGATCGCTCGGGGCGAGCCAAGGTCGGCGTATCGGTGCCCGTATCTGGCCGCGATCATCCAGGTCGCGATGTGGTTGCCTAGCCGCTGCAGCGGGCGCAGGGCGCCCGCCTCGACGCCTGCGCCACGGCGCTTGCCGAGCACCAGATCGGCCTGGCTCGCGACGATCGGCGCGATCAGGTCGGGTAGGTCGGCCGCGACCGCGGCTCCGCTGCCGTCCAGGAAGACGACCACTTCTGCGCCGGCGCCCGACTCCGTCGACGCCATCGCCCGGCGAGCGCCCGCCATGCAAGCCCTGCCGTAGCCGCGACGCGGCTCGATCACGACCTCTGCGCCGCAGGCGCGGGCCGCCGCGACTGTGCCGTCGCCGCTGCCCCCGTCGACGACGACAACCCGGTCGATGCCCTGGGCGCGGACGTCGGTGACGACGGCGGCGATGGTCGCGGCCTCGTCGAGCGCGGGGATCACTGCGGCGACCCTCATGCGTCGACCCCGTGAAATGCCGCACGTGCCTCGCGTCGACCGAGCCAGGCGACGAGGGCGAGGCCAGTAGCGTCGAGCAGCATGAAGGGGGCGATCACCCACACCCCCGCCCAGATCAGCGCGCAGCCAGTCAGCAGACACCAAATGGCGAGCGCCCACTCGAAGCGAGCGAGGCCATCGGCGCCACTGCGGTAGTCGTGTTGAACGCGATCGCCCGCGACGACCACGCCCAGCTTCGGCGTGCGCTCGAAGACGCCGGCCCGGCCACGCAGCGCATGCCAGACGGCCCGCGCATTGCTCACCGCGATGCCGATGCCGAGCAGCGTGAGCATGCCCAACTCGCGAACTGGGTGGCGGTCGTGCTCGCCCAGGGTGCGCGCGGCGTGTAGGTAGAGCACGGTTGGCCCCGACATCGCCAGGGCAAAAGGCAGCAGGAGCGCCCACAAATGTGCCGGTTCGGTGGTCACACCGGGCAGCAGCACACAAGGCACCGAGAGCACAGCGGTCGCAGCGATCAGCGCGTGCACGGCGTAGTGGGTCAGATGCAGCGTCGCCTGCAGCTTCGCGGTTCGCGACAAGGGGGCGCGCCAGATCGACGGCAGCAAGAACAACGCGGTCTGCATGGATCCGGTCGCCCAGCGGCGTTGCTGGGCTTTGAAGGCGGCGAGCCGCGTGGGCAGTTCGCAGGGGCAGATCAGGTCGGCGTCGTAGGCGAGTCGCCAGCCGGCGAGCTGAGCCCGATACGAAAGATCAAGGTCTTCGGTGAGGGTGCGATCAGACCAGCCGCCGGCCGCGTCGATCGCTGCACGCCGCCAGACACCCCCGGAACCATTGAAATTCATCAACCAGCCTGCCAGGGACCGAGCGGCCTGCTCGACGCCAAAGTGACCGTCGATCGCCAGCGCCTGCGCCCGCGTCAGGCCAGACCAGGATCGGTTGAGGTGGGTCCAACGTCCCTGGATTGCGGCGACCTGCGGGTCGCGCAGCCAGCGCACGGCCCGATGCAGGAAGCCAGACGGCGGCACGAAGTCGGCGTCGAAGATCGCCACAAAGGTCGCGTCGGAGCGGACCAGGCCGGCAGCCAACGCGCCGGCCTTGAAGCCGCGCCGGTCGTCGCGGCGCAGATGGACGATGTCGAGACCGGCCGCCCGCATGCGAGCGACCACCGGAGCGGCGACGGCTGCGGTCGCGTCGGTCGAGTCGTCGAGCAGCTGTACCTGCAACCGATCGCGCGGCCAGTCGAGGCCGGCTACGGCTTCGAGCAGGCGCACGACAACGTTCTCTTCATTGAAGACCGGCAGCTGCACCAAGACGCTCGGCAGCGGGCCGTCGGTGGCGACGTCCCACGGCGGCGGCACGATCTTCCCGTGGCGATTTCGGCGGTGGATCCACACCAACCAGAAGCAATTGGCCCCATAGGCGAGCATCGCCGCAAGCAGCAGCATGTAGACAAAGACGGCGGCGGCGGCGACAAGCGGCATGGACGTAGTGGCGACCGGCAACTTCCACGGTGACAGCTGCGGGCGACCCGGGTCGGCGTCGGGATGTGGTTCCCCGCAGGAAAAGGTAGACACAGAGGCGCCAAAGGCCACCATCTCTTGTGCAACAAGGCGGCACGCAACGAGGCGAGCGGTCGGCGAAGGCCCGGACGGAGTCGACGATGAGGACGGCGATGAAGACAGCGACAAGGACAAAAAAGAAGACGGCGAGGAAGACGCCACCGAGCAGCTGGCGTGGCAGCCGCGGCGGACCATTGGGATGCCTGCTGGCCAGCTTCTTGGTGGCGACCGCGGCAGGCTGTTTGGGTGGGGTCCAGCTGGATCGGATGCCTGGCGGAACCCTGTACCCCCGTCTGGCCAAGGGGACCAGCGTCCTGGTGGCCGCACGGGGCGAGGACCTGCCGCAGCCAATCCTGGTGGTCGGCACGCTGCGCACGGCGAAGGCGAGCCCGGGCCTGGACGAGGCAGAGGCCGCAAATGTGCTGATCGCCGCGGCGCCACGCTGGGGCTGTAACGCGATCGTCGAGTTGACGCGGCACAAGACAGACCCACCGCGTGATCGACCCGGTCAATGGTGGCAGTGGACTGCGGTCTGTGTTCGGACCGGGGCGCTCGCCAGTACGGGCGAAGGTCAGCCGACGGCGGGCGCATCGACGGCGGGCACATCGACGGCGGGCGCATCGACGGCGGGCCCGTCGACGGCAGCGGGGACGACCGCGGCCACGACCGGCGCGCCAC
>CALGHC010000582.1 GCA_937915965.1 uncultured Myxococcales bacterium | reverse complement strand
AGCTCAAATCGAACCCCTTCGACTACAGCAAGGTGAGGGTGGATCCCCCCAAGGTGGAGGCCCCCAAGGCAGCCGCCGCCGACACCTGGGCCGCCCGGATCAGGGGCAATGTCGCGGACATTCACGCGGACCTGCAGAAGTGCCGCAACGACTTCCTGATCCCGTTCCAGTTTGGCAAAATGCGCCGGCGGGACGTCTCCTGGCTGCGCCACAACGCCATGGATATCATCTGCAAGGACGGAGATATGGCGCGCAAGATCCGCGGGCCTTGGCGCGTCGCGCTGTACCTGTCGAAGGAGCAGATCGGCAAGAGCCCCGAGCTCGATCGCTTCATCATGCTGTCCATCGATCACATGGAACATTTTCGAGTGGTCTCGTTCATGTCCAAGAAGGTGGGCTCAGCCGAGATCCAGAAGGTCCACGATGTCGCCAAGCTCTCTCGCGACCGCGTGATCACCGCGGGGCTTGAACTCGACAAGGCGGCGCGGGCGATCGCCAAATGGCCGGACGACAAGCTGCCAGACGATGATCCCACCGTGGTCGGTCGGAAGCTTGGGTACGACGACATGCGCCGGGAGCTGCGCGCTGGCTACGAGTTCTTCCTCGGAGACCTGAGCGGCGCCTACGCCCGCTATGCCGCCGAGAGCTGGGTGTCACCCAATATCGTGAAGAAGCAGAGCTATCAGCTGTGGGCCGACATCCCGCGCAAGCGTCTGCAGCAAGACCGCGCGCGGCTGGGTCATGTGGAGGCAGACGAGAAGCAGCTGGCCAATCTGACCAACTGGATCGACGCCGCTGAGGCGGCTCTGAAGGCCTACGAGGCGACCTACGAGCGGTACGGCGCTGGCGTCTCGCAGATCGAGGACAAGGATCCCTTTGAGAAGCCGCTGAAGAAGGCCGCGGGGGCTTGGACCAAGGCCGACGACCGTTGGAAGAAGGAGCTCGAGGCCCATCCGGGCAAGGGCAGCTAGCTTGCGCGTGCTCGGCTCCGGGCGGCCACAGTCAACGCGCACACCGAGGACGCCGAAGATGGAGACGAGCCACCACACCCTGCCGCGCGCTCCCGGCGCTGGCACCAACAGGGGCAGCAACGTCGGCGTCAGCAACGTCGGCGTCAGCAACGTCGGCGTCAGCAACGTCAGGGCCAGAATCGTGAGGGCCGTGGCCGCGCTGCTGGCGGTCATTTCGCTTGTCGGACCTTCGCTCGCCGAGGCCCAGATCACCAACGTAGCCAGCTTGGCCGGCAAGCCGGTCGAGGATGGCTTCACGGGCAGCTACGCCGCCGGCCTCGACCTGCGAACCGGCAACGTCGAGCTGGTGCTGGCGTCGGCATCGACCACGAACTACCTCAAGATCGGCCCAAGCATCTTCCTGGCCACGGCGAGCGCGGGCTACGGGATCAAGGGAGACTGGGACGAGGATCCGTTCCAGGCGAAAGTATTCGAGCACATTCGGTATCGGTACGATCTGTCGAATCTGCTGGGCTTCGAGGCCTTCGCGCAGCACGAGTACGATCGTCTGCGACGCCTCGCGCTGCGTGCGGTGGCGGGCGCGGGTGTGCGCTTGGACAGCGACATCGGCAAGCGGGTGCACGTCGCCTTCGGCCTCGCGTTCATGGAGCAGTGGGAGGAGCTGACTGACGTCGGCGCTGGCGACGCGGTCGGGGTGGTCCTTGAGCATCGCCTCTCCTCGTATCTCGCCCTGGCGGCGTCTCTGTCCGAGAGCGCCTCGCTGGCGTTGACCTGCTACGTCCAGCCGCGCGTCGATGCGTTCACCGACACGCGCGGCCTGCTCGACGCGACGCTGATCACGGCGATCACCCGGTCGCTGTCGCTCCAGTTCGTCCTTGGCATGGCATGGGACACCGATCCACCGGCCGGCGTGCGCGGGCTGAACACGACGACCCGCTTGGCCTTCGCCTATTCACTCTAGCTGTGGAGCGGTGAGCGCCGATGCCGATCTACGCGCTGCCCGACGACGTCGTCTTCCCCGACCCCGAGCTGGCGCACGACAGTGGTTTGCTGGCGGTCGGCGGTGACCTCAGCCCTGAGCGGCTGTTGCTGGCGTATCGGCTGGGCATCTTTCCCTGGTACAGCGAGGGCGAGCCGATCCTCTGGCACGCACCACCAGTGCGCTGCGTGCTCGACCCGGCGCAGATTCGCCTCGGCCGCAGCGTGCGCAAGGCCCTGCGCCGCGCCGACTATCAGCTGACGCTCGACCAAGCCTTCGAGCGCGTCATCGACGCCTGCGCGGAGATCGAGCGCCCCGACCAGGACGGGACCTGGATCACCGACGAGATGCGCGACGCCTACATCGCCCTACACGAGCGCGGTTTCGCCCATTCGGTCGAGAGCTGGCGCGACGGCGAGCTGGTGGGAGGGGTCTACGGAGTCTCGCTTGGCGGAGCGTTCTTTGGCGAGTCGATGTTCGCGAGCGCCCCCGACGCCTCCAAGGTCGCATTCGTTGCGTTGTGTCGACAGCTGGAGCGCTGGGGGTTCCCGTTGGTCGACTGCCAGGTCGAGACGCCGTTGCTGCGTTCCTTCGGCGCATCGCTGGTTCCGCGGGCGGTGTTTCGCGACCTCCTGCGGTATGCCCAGACCCTCGCAGGCCGCGTCGGCCGCTGGCGATTCGACGCCGACATCGCCCCTTCCGCCGCGACAGTCGCGGCCGTGGCCGTGGCCGTGGCCGCTGACGGCCCAGACAAGGAATAGGAGTTTGATGATGACCGCACAGAACACGGCCGCGATGCCGACGCGTTTTCTCGGCGAGACTGGCGTACAGCTCTCACACCTCGCGCTCGGCACGATGACCTTCGGGGCTGGAGCGGACCGACCGATGTCGCGTCGGCTCTTTGAACGAGCACGCGAGGCCGGCATCAACGTCTTCGATTGCGCCGACATGTACGCGGGAGGCGAGTCCGAACGCATCCTCGGCGAGCTGGTCGCTGACTGCCGGGACGAGGTCGTCGTCACCTCGAAGGGTTACTACGCCACCGGCAGCGACCCCAACGCC
>CALGHC010000581.1 GCA_937915965.1 uncultured Myxococcales bacterium | reverse complement strand
ATCCTCGTTGTCGCCATCGCCGAGGGCGAAATCGTCAAAACCCGCGTCGCCGGCGGCGGTAGCGGCAGCGGTGTCGGCAGCCGTGCGAGCGGCGTTCTTCTCGAGACGCTCTTCGACGCTCTCGAGCTTGAGGTTGATCGACGCCAACTCCTTGTGCAGGGCAGCGAGGCGGTTGAGGTAGTCCATCGTGAAGACATCGCCAGCGGCGAGAACCAGGAAGACATCGTCGCGCCCGAAGGTGTCGCGAAACGTCTCGAGGGTGCGCGCGACCTCAGAGTCCTGGCTGGCGAGGGACTCAAGCGAGGCCTCGATGCGCAGGTTGGTCTTCGCGTTCCAGGCGGCGAGCGCGGTGAGCCCGAGGGTGGCGATCAGCAGCGGCACGCGCAAGCGAATGACGACGCGGGCCCAGGCGGCGAAGAAGCGGTTGTGACTCGCGTGTGGGGCATTGGTCATTGGGCCTCGGTCGCAATCTCGGTAGTGGTCGTTGGGCCCCGGGCTGCGGCCTTCGGACCTCGGGTGGCGCTCATCGGGCCTCGGCGGGACGATCCGCTCGGAAGTTTGTACGCCGGCGTCACGTTTCCGTCGAGGCAGGCGGCACAGTCGACGCGAGCGCGTCGGGCAGGCCGTCAGCGCGACCTGACTGGCTGCGCGCCGCGCGGAACAGCAGCAGGCAGCCCAACACGACGACCAGAACGCCAATCGTGAGGATGGCCGCGTCGTCGAGTGACAGGCCGCGCAGCAGCCAGGGGCCGCGCTTCCAACGCAGCAACCCGAGCGGCGACGTCTCCCAGCGCAGGTAGATCGCGTCGTCGACAAACGCGTCCACTCCCTGCGACTGCAAGACGAACTTGAGCTGGTGGCTGTAGGAGAAGACCTCGCCCAGGGCCAGCCAAAGCTGCTCGGTCACGCAGGCCCACGCAAAGACAAGCCACACAGCCACACGCCGCCAACGCGCGCCCGCCACCGCCCGGTCCAGCCAGAGGCCGACGGGCAACAGCAGGAATGGCACGGCGGCGAGCAACAGCCGCGGTCCAGTCGAGAACCCGCCATGCCAATCGCTGCGCGAGGCGATGAAGACCAGACGTACGGTCACGGCCGCGGCCAGGGTCCAGCCCAGGAGGCGACTGCGTCGCTGCAAGGTCCCCCAGGCGATCAGACCGCCGATGACAGCGGGCGAGAAGACCAGCAGGCCCTTGCCGAGACCGATGGTGAGCCCGTGCAGGCCGCGCCAGGGGGCGACCCAGACTCCGTAGGCGAACTCCGTGTGGCGAGCGAGATCGACGGTCCGACCGGTCTGCCAGGGCGAGCCAAAACGCGCGAAGTTCCATGCGGCGAGGACGGCGAGGACGGCCGCGAGGCCGGCGACGAAGGCGGTGGCATCGCGGGTCACGGCGCGGCGGTCGCCGCGACGCCAGGACGGGGCGATGGCGAGGACGGCAAAGAACGGCGCAAAGAGGATCATCGAGACGTGGGTGGTGGTGGCAAGACCGAGCAGCAGCCCGGTGGCCAGGCTCGCGGTCGGCGTGGCGCTGCCGGCCGACCCGGCCGACCTGGGTTGTCCCGGCGAGGCGTCGGTGCCGCCGGCGTGCAGCTCGGGATCGGCGGCGACCAGCGTGCGAAAGGCCAACATCACCAGCAAGAGCGCGAGCGGCTCGCTGAAGGTCGTGGTCGCGTAGGGAACGAGCAGGCTGCCCAGACCGAAGAGCAGCGCGGTCGCGAGGGCGACGACCGGGGCGGCGAAGATCAGCCGACCGACGGACCAGAGGACGATCACCAACAAGGTCGCGGCGACGGCGTTGGCCAGGGACGCGACGAAGCGCACGGCGTGGGCGGCGTGGTGACCCGTGTCGCGATCTGCGACGAAGCCGAGGACGCCGTCGGGCACGTAGAAGCTAGGCGGCGCGCGCCACCGGCCCTCTTGGACGAGGTCGGTGGCCGCAAAGATCCGACCGGCAGCGACGAAGGGCAACATCCACAGCGATGGCAAGGGAGAGAAGACGCTGTACTCGCGTCCGTCGACACCGACCGCGGTGCCGAAGCCGGGCCAGGCCTCAAGCGGCCGGGCGACGGTGAAGCCATCGCCGTCGAGCAACGACTCGGCGACCCGAAAGGTGATCTCGTTGTCCGGCGAGCGGATACCGCCATAGCCAAACGCGACATAGGCGGCCAGACAGCCGGCGGCAAGCGCGATAGCGGTCCGGCGGTCACCCATTCGGTCGGGCTCCTTGCTGAATCCTGGCGGGTTCCCGGCGTCGAGGGTGCCAGCGAGGTCGCCGCTTCGGCGGCGCGCACGCTGCCGGGGAGCGGTCAGGCAGCGATGATGGAGCCGGCCGGGCCTGGGACGCAAATCTACGACTAGGAGGCCAACGCGCAACGCAAACCACGCGATCCGCTCGCCGCGCCGAGGATTCCCCGCTATCCTCCGCCGCGCGACGCCACCAGCGCGTGACGCCTGCACCCGACCGCGATCACCACCAATCGCCCCTTCTCTGGAGTTCCGACCATGTCCCTGCGTTCGACCCTGCTCGCCGCGTCCCTCTTGACCGCCACCATCGCCTTCGCCGGCTGCGGTGGTGCCCAGGCCACCGCGACCGACACTGGCGCCGCCGCCGCCGCCGCCGCCGACCTGCCCGCCGAGGCGACCTGCCCCGTCAGCGGCAAGACCTTCGCGCCGAACGCCAGCACGGCCGTCGTCGTGCACGAAGGCAAGACCTACTACATGTGCTGCCCGGGCTGCGCGAAGAAGTTCGCCGCGGATCCGAGTCAATTCGTCGGCGAAAAGAAGACCGACGCGAGCGCCGACGCCAGCCTCCCCGCCAGCGCGGTCTGCCCGGTGAGCGGTGAGACGTTCACGCCGACGGCGGCGACCGAGACCGCCGCTCATGACGGCAAGACCTACTACATGTGCTGCCCGGGCTGCCGGGAGAAGTTCCTGGCGAACCCGGAGAGCTTCCTGAAGAAGGCCGAGGCCGCGCCCGCGGCCGCTCCCGCCACCGAGGGCTGAGTGACCGCACACCGCGCCGCTGCAAGACCGGCACGTTTCGCGGTCTGGGCTGCGACCGACGTCACGACCTGCCTTGCGACCGGCGTCACGACCTGCCTTGCGACCTGCGTCGCGACCTGCCTTGCGACCTGCGTCGCGACCTGCCTTGTCGCGTGTAGCGGCGACGGCGCCGCGACCTGCCTTGTCGCGTGTAGCGGCGACGGCGCTGCGCCTCGACCACAAGACGGCCAAGGCGTCGACGCGGGCAAAGCCGAGGTCGTCGACGCCGTGGCGAGCGACGCGGTCGAGGACGCGACCACCACACCACCCGTCGATGGCGATTCGACCGGATCGGATGTGGGCCTGGCCGACGGTGGGGGCGACCTGGCTGCGTGGCGCAGCACGATCTACCCGATCGACTGGCAGCCCGGCTGGGCCGACAGCGACGGTCGGCGCCTGCACGACTTCTCGTTCGCCGGCTATCGCGGCGGCGGCGTCGAGTTGGGCCAAGGCGTCACCACGACGGTCTTCGAAGCGATCAGTTTCGGCGCCGACCCGACCGCGGCGAAAGACAGCACCGCCGCGCTGCAGGCCGCCCTGGACGCGGCCGTCAGCGCGGGCGCCGGCGTCGTCCACATCGCCGCGGGGCTGTACCGGGTGGACGGCACGTTGCACGCCGACGGCTCGCACCTCGTCGTTCGCGGCGATGGTCCGGCAGCGACTCGCCTGTGGTTTACCAGCTACGCCGGCCTGTCGCACGGCGCGCACTTGAGCTTGGGCGGGGCACTCGGGAGCGATCTCGAGCTGCCCCTTGCCAGTGACGCAGCCGCCTTCGAGACGACCGTCGAGGTCGCGGACGCCGGCGGTCTCGCGGTCGGAGACGACGTCGCCCTGGGCTGGACGATCACACCGGACTTTGTCGCCGACCACGGCATGACCGGCACTTGGAAGGCCTTCAATGGCACCTGGCAGCCGTTCTTTCGACGCGCGGTGGTGGCCATAGACGCGACCCAGACACCCCACCAGTTGGTCCTCGACGTGCCGCTGCGCTACCGGGCGCTGATCCGCGATGGTGCCAGTTTGCGTCGAGAGACAGGCTGGCGACGCGAGGTGGGCGTCGAGAGCATCGGCGTCAGCAACGCCGTCGGCTGGCAGGAAGCCTGGTCTGAGAACCAGGTCCACGCGATTGAGCTGCGCGGCGTCGCCGACGGCTGGCTGCGCGACGTCGCCTCATTTGCGTCTCCCGGCTCCCCGGCTGACGGTCCCGGGGCTGGCGACCACCTGCAATCGGGCGGCGTGCGGATCCATGGCTGCAAGCGCGTCACGGTCGCCGACAGCCAACTCGAGCGCGCCCAGAACCGCGGCGGCGGCGGCAACGGCTACCTCTTCGAGATCCGTCAAAGCGCCGAGGTCCTCATGCGCGACTGCGTCGGCCGCAACGGGCGCCACAACTTCATCCAGAACTGGGGCTTCGGCACGACTGGCTGGGTCTTGCTGCGGGTGAAATCGTCGGGCGGGGGCGCGTGTCTGTCGCCCATGCTGGATCTCTGCCCGCTGGGCTACAGCGAGTTCCACCACTCGCTGGCCATGGCCAATCTTGTCGACAGCAGCGTCTTCGACGACGGCGTCCAGGCCCAGAACCGCGGCGACTGGTCGACGGGTGCGGGCCACACGGCGACCGAGTCGGTGTTCTGGAACACCCGCGGGTCAGGCTGGTTGCGGTCGATGCAGTTTGCCCATGGCTACGTGATCGGCACCGGCGCCGACATCCAGGTGCGCACGGAGATCGACCAACCCAGCGGCGCAGGCACCGCCCCCGAGGATTGGCGCGAGGGCCTCGGCGAGGCGGCGACCCTGGAGCCGCAGTCGCTCTATGGCGACCAGCTGCAACGACGCATCGGCGCGGTGGCGCCGACTCCATGAGCGCCGCGCCGTCGAGCGGGCGCCCGAGGCAGACGTGACGCGAGGCGAGGCCACGACCGCAGATCGGTGCGGGCTGCAAACCGGTCGAGGCTGCAAACCGGTCGAGGCTGCAAACCGGTCGAGGCTGCAAACCGGTCGAGGGCGCGACTCACCGAAAGCCGCGAATCGGTCAAGGGTCGCCCGGGCAGCGGAAGTCGCCCGTCTCGGTGTGGATGCACAATTCGTGGTCGACCATGCGGAAGGTGCCACCTGCGGAGCAAGCCCAGCCGCCGTCTTCGAGCAAGATCTCTACCTGAAGTTCGTGACCAGTGTGCTGATTGACGAAGGCCGGGAAGAGCGGCGTCATGATGTCATCGGTCTGCCACGCGTCGCCGATCTGGTCGAAGCGAACCTGCCACACCGACGCATCGAAGGGCTCGACACCGGCGGGCGCGACCTGCAGCGAGGCCTTGCAGCGCGACGGCGCAGGCTGCTGCTGACGCACGTTGAGCATGACGAAGAGCCATCCCTGGTAGCCCACGTGCAGCTCGACGTCGGCTCCGGGCCCGGCGGCGAGGAACTCCCCATCGACGCCGATCGTGCCGAGCTCGCACTCGCCCACCGTGGCCACGCCGTGACCGCCGTTGTCGGCGACCGCGTCGCCGGTATCCGCTTCTTGAGGCTGGCCTGTGCAGCCGCTCAGTGCTAGGGCGCCGCCGCCGAGGCCGAGCGCGCCGCCGCCGAGAG
>CALGHC010000580.1 GCA_937915965.1 uncultured Myxococcales bacterium | reverse complement strand
ACAAGTCGCGCACGAGCGCCAGCTCATGCACCTTGCGAGTCACCGCGCGATTGACTGCCCCCAGGAGCTCCCGTGCAACGACAGCAACCGCGACGACGCTCGCCGAGCACCCGAGGCCTCGCATCGAGCACCGTGGCGCTCGCCATGCGGAGCGCTGTGCTTGGCGCCCTGTGCGCCGTCCTTGGTCTGAGCGGTTGCGGCACCAACAACAGCGGTGGTGGCGACAATTCGGGCTCGGGTAACGGCAGCTGGAGCCCCGGTAGCCAGGACGCGACGGGCGGCTGGAGCTTCGATGGCGGCGGCGGAGGCCTGCCGGACGCAGCCACGGGCACCGGCAGCATCGGCGACGGCGGGATCAGCGGCAACGGCGAGGACGGCGGCCCCGTGGTCGATGATCCGGCCGCGACTCTCGACCAGGATCAGGACGGTTGGACTCCCAAGCAGGGCGACTGCAACGACTTCGACGCCAAGATCAGCCCAGCGGGTATAGAGACCTGCAACGGCCGCGATGACGACTGCAACGGCCAGGTCGACGACATCGACACCGACTCCGATGGTTTCTCGCTGTGCCCTGGCCCCAACCAGGACTGCGACGACCACGACCCCAAGGTCCATCCGGCGGCGACGCCCAACTGCACCAACGGCAAAGACAACGACTGCAACGGCGTCATCGACGCCATCGAGGACGTCGACAAGGACGGTTTCAACACCTGCAACGACTGCGACGACCTGGACGCGAACGTCTTTACCGGCGCGCCGAGCAACTGCGAGAACGGCAAGGACAACGACTGCGACGGCGTCATCGACGGCATGTTCGATGGCGACAAGGACGGCTTCAGCCAGTGCAACGACTGCGACGACGCCGACCCGAACATCCATGCCGGTTCGATCGAGACCTGCAACAACAAGGACAACGACTGCAACGGCGTCATCGACGACATGGACAACGACGGCGACGGCTACAGCGGCTGCAGCAACGACTGTGACGACAGCGACATCAACGTCAACCCAGGCGCCGGCCGCAACTGCAAGAACGGCAAGGACAACGACTGCAGCGGCGTGGCGGACGACAAAGAGGACGGCGACGGCGACGGCTTCGCGGGGTGCGCGGACTGCAACGACTACAACCCGTTCATCAACCCGAACGCGATGGAGTTCGCCGCGGACTTCACCGACAACAACTGCAACGGCGTGACCGACGAGGCGCCCGCGGCCTGCGACGACGGCACGCTGGCCGGCAACGACCCGAAGCTCTACCCCAAGTCGATCGGGCTCTGCTCAAACGTCGCGTCGACGACGCTGGCCGTGCAGGCCGCGGCGACGTCCCACAAGATCATGACCAAGTACGGCTCGGTGCTGAAGCCGACGGCGGGCAAGAGCATGGTCGTGATGTCATCGGGGAAGGTCGCCGCGAAGGGCGACCCGGGCTACACGGCGCCACAGTCGGGCACGTCGTTCTCGAACTCAGCGCCCTATCCTCCGGTCAACTGCAAGAACTCGGGCAGCGTCTACGACTACACCGAATGGAAGATGGTGCTGCAGGTGCCAGCGACGTCGCAGAGCTTCAGCTTTGACTTCAACTTCATGTCGTCGGAGTACCCCGAGTGGGTCGGTACCCAGTTCAACGACAAGTTCCTCGCCATCCTCGACTCCAAGAAGTTCAAGGGCAACGTGAGCTTCGACAAGAAGGGCAACTGCATCTCGATCAACAACGCGTTCTTCACGGTCTGCAAGGGCTGCCAGCAAGGCGAGACCGAGCTCGCCGGGACCGGCTACGAGGGCGGCGTTGGCGGCGGCACCGGCTGGCTGACGACGACCTCGCCAGTCGAGCCCGGCGAAACGATCACCCTGCGCTTCATCGTCTTCGATGAGGGCGACCACATCCTCGACTCGGCAGTCCTGATCGACAACTTCCGCTGGGACGTCAAGGCAGCGTCGGGCGGCCCGTCGACCGTGCGCCCGGGCGGCTAGTGCGTTGCCAGGCCGAGATACCAGGAGAATAACGATGAATACGCTCACCGCGCGGCGGATGTCGCCGGCCTTGGTCGCTTTGGCCGTGTGCCTGTCCCTCGCAACTCCCGCGATGGCCGCTGTCACACCGACCCTGGCCATCACCGGCTACCTGGGATCAGCGGCCGCCGGGCCGGTTCCCGATGGCGAGTACCTGCTCGTAGTCGGCTTCTACGAGGCGGCCGAGGAAGGCCAGCCGCTGCACCAGGAGGTTCACATCGGCGTGAGCGTCGCTAGCGGCGTCTTCCACGTTGTACTCGGCGTCGACAAGCCGTTTCCCGCAGACCTCTTCGACGCGGGCAAGGCCGCGTGGATCGGCGTCTCGGTCGCCGGCGAGAAGGAGCTGGTGCGCAAAGCCCTGGGTCCCGTGCCCTACGCGTTGCGCCTCGCTTGCAGTGGCTGCATCCACGCGGACCACCTCGCCGCCGATGTGCTCGCGGGTCTGGTCAAGCAGAACGAGCTGGCGCCGATCGCGCTCTCGGGCGCCTACGCGGACCTGACAGACAAGCCGCACCTCGTCGAGCTGCCGGGGGTCTGCCCCAGCGGCCAGGTGGTCATCGGCGTCAAGGCCGATGGCAACCTGAGCTGCGGCGACTCGACCTTCACCAGCAAGCTCGGCGTCGGCAAGACGGCCGCCGCCGGCTGCACCCTCGACGTCGGCAGCGACGCGGGTGGGGTCTGCCTCGACGGTGTTCCGGTCGGCATGGTCCACTACGTCGGCGATCAGGCGAGCATGGACAAGCTCGCCACCAACGGCACGCTGGTCTTCCGCACAGACGAGAACGCGCTGTACCTGCGGGTCGGTCCAACCTGGCGCAAGCTCAGCTTCCAGGTCGTCTGCGGCGACGGCCAGGTCGAGGGGATCGAGGCATGCGACGACGGTCCGGCCAACGCCGACGCCCCCGACAAGTGCCGCACGACCTGCGTGAAGCCCGCGTGCGGCGACAGCATCACCGACAGTGGCGAACAATGTGACGACGGCAACGCCGTTACCCTCGACGCATGCATCCTGTGCAAGACGGCGGTCTGCGGCGACAGCTACCTGCATGTCGGTGTCGAGGAGTGCGACGACGGTCCGGCCAACGCCAACGCGCCCAACAAGTGCCGCACGACCTGCAAGAAGCCCTTCTGCAGCGACGGTATCCTCGACATGGGCGAGGCGTGCGACGACGGCAACCTGCAGGCCGACGATGGCTGCGACGCGCAGTGCCAGAAGGAGGTCACCGTCGACGCGACGTTCATCTCGTGCGACACCGCTGGCCGCGCCGGGCCGACGCAGACCGCATGCAATGGCGCGTACGCCGGCGGTCCGCTCTCGGGCCAGGTCAGCGTAGTCGGCGGGATCCAGAAATGGACGGTGCCGGCGACCGGTACCTACGAGATCGAGGCGTGGGGCGCCCAGGGCGGCGACGAGAAGGTCAACAAGGGCGGGCTGGGTGCGCGCATGCGCGGCGACTTCGTGCTGCAGCAAGGGGCGGTCCTGCACATCCTCGTCGGCCAGCGGACCGACAAGCTGCCGTCGACCAACACCCGTCGCTCGGCCGGTGGTGGCGGTGGCACCTATGTGGTCCTCGACGGCAGCAGCGCCCTCCTGGTCGCCGGCGGCGGTGGCGGCGCCAGCGCCGTGATGACCGGCAGCCAGCACGCCTCGGCGGGAGTCAACGGCAAGAACGGCGGCGACGGCGTCGGCGACGGCGGCGTGAACGGCGCG
>CALGHC010000579.1 GCA_937915965.1 uncultured Myxococcales bacterium | reverse complement strand
CCGAGCCGAAGGTGATGAGAACGAAGGAAAGCGCGGTCGCGAAGACCGCGCCTGGACCCAAGCAGGCGCCCGCGTCGCCCGTGTCGGCCGCGATGCACACGCCTGCCCTGCCGGCGGGAGTCGAGCTTGCACGGGCGCCAACGGGCCCTGGTCGCCTCGCCGACGACTACATCGCCTTCCTTGGCGACTCGGTCACGCCCTTTCACGCGGTCGCCAATGTGGTCGCTCGCTTCGCCGCCGCGGGGTTCCACGAGCGTCGCCTCGACGCCGCGCTCGCGACCAAGGCGGGCGAGCGCTTCTGGGTCATCCACCCCGACGGCAAGACGATCCTCGCCTTTGTGGTCGGCACAAAGAGCCCGGTCCTCAGCGGCTACACGCTGGTCGGCGCCCACACCGACAGCCCAGACCTGCGCTTGCGCCTCAACCCGGTCGAGTCTGTCGCCGGCACCGCGCTGCTGACGACCCAGCTGCACGGCGGCCTCATCCGCCGCGCTTGGCTGGATCGACCGTTGGCGCTGGCCGGCGCCGTCTGGCAGGTCGTCCGCGACGCCCGTGGCAAGCCGCGCTTTCATCCGCACAGCGGCCAACCTGTGGTCACCCGCAAGCTCGTGCACGTCGACGCGCCGTTGGCGGTGATCCCCGATCTCGCGATCCACCTCGACCGAGAGAAGAACGACGTCGGCGCGATCGACCCGCAGACCATGCTCAACGCGGTCTGCAGCGGCTTGCTCGACTCCGAGGGGCTCACCCGCGCGCTGAGCGACGCCGCCGGGGTCGCCCTCGACGAGCTCGACGGCTTCGACCTGCACCTCGTGCCCTACGCGCGGCCGATGCGCACCGGCATCGATGGATCGATGATCACCGGACCGCGCCAGGACGACCTCGCGATGGTCTACGCGGGCATGCAAGGCCTGATCGAATCGGTCGAGCGCGACCCGCGGCCGCTGCACACCCGCGTCGCGGCCTTCTTCGACGCCGAAGAGACCGGCTCGCAGACGGCCTCTGGGGCTGGCTCAGACTTTTTGCGCAGCGTCCTGCTGCGGGTCGCGCGTCGCCACCCCGCGACCTCCGCTGCCCATGACCCAGAACAGGCGCTGCTCGCCAGCGTCGTCCTCTCCGCGGATATGGCCCACGCCCTGCATCCGAACTTCCAGGACGTGCATGACAAGGCCCACGCGCCTCTCATGAACCGGGGCATGGTCGTCAAGGTCAACACCAACGACCGCTACGCCACCACCGGCGAGACGACCGCCCTGATCCGCGCCGTCTGTGATGCCGCCCAGGTGCCGCTGCAGGCATTCGTGGTCAAGCAGAATATGGGCTGCGGCTCGACGATCGGGCCGATCACCGCCGCTCGGCTGGGCGCCCGGACGATCGACGTCGGCGCGCCCATGTGGGCGATGCACTCCACGAGCGAGACGACCGGCGCGCTCGACATGGACTGGGCCGCGGCGATGATGCGCAGCTTCCTGGCCGGCGGGAAGTAGCGGCACCACCTCGCCCTACTTGCGCTTCTTGCCCCGCTTGCCCTTCGATTTCGCCGTTGTGGCGCTGACCCGCGCTTGCTCGCCTGCCAGCCACGCGGCTTCGTCCCAAGGCTGCGGCTCGGGGATCGCGTCCTTGGGTTGGCGTAGGGCGCGCACGATCATGAAGATGCCAAAGGCGACCACCGGCAACGACAGGTACTGTCCCATGGTCAGCTGCAGACCGTCCTGGGCCGCCGCGATCTGCCGGGCGTTGTCGGCGATGCCGTCGACCTGATACTCCTTGAAGAACTCGACCACGAAGCGGAAAGAGAAGTACGTCGACAGCAGGACGCCGATGGTCAGGCCGCTGCCCATGTGGCGGATCTTCTTGCGTTCGACCAGCCAGATCGCGCCGTAGGCGGCGAGCCCCATCAGCACCTCGTAGAACTGTGACGGGTGGCGCGGGATCGGCGGGTTGATGCCCATCATGTGGTCGTAGCGGGTGAAGATCACGGCCCAGGGGCCGTCCCAAGCGCGGCCGACGACCTCGGAGTTGAAGAAGTTACCGATGCGCACGCCGCCTGAGGCGATGGCGACCGAGGGCATGAGGTAGTCACCGACCTGACTGAAGGTCAGCTTGTTGTTGCGGGCGAAGAGCCAGACCGCGGCGATGACGCCGACGGTGGCGCCGTGCGAGGCGAGGCCGCCCTTCCAGAAGTAGAGGATCTGGATCGGGTGCGCCAGATAGTGCGCGGGCTCGTAGAAGAAGCAGTGGCCCAGGCGCGAGCCGAGGATGACCGCGACGACGCCGTACCAGAGGAACTTCTCGGCCAGCATCGGCGAGTGGCCTGCTCGGATCGCGCGGCTTCGCCACAGCAGGAAGGCCGTGTAGATGGTCGCCGCGAAGCAGACACCGTAGTAGCGGATCTGCAGCGGACCCAGGCGCAGCAGGATCGGATCGAGGTCCCAGGTGATCGCGCCGAAGAGCGCGTGGGGGATCGGCAGGCTGAAGGGCAAGGAGAACGGCATCAGACCTCGTGGCGGGGCAGGGCGTCGGGAGCATGCGCCCGGCGGCGGTCAGGCGAGGACGACCTGGAGGGTCATCGCGGGGTTGTCTGTGGTGGCGGCGATCGTCAGGGTCTGATCGGCCGCGAGCCGCAGGGTCGTGTCGGGGGCGACTGGTTCGTCGTCGACCAGCACAAGGCCCTCAGGCACGCGCGCGCTGACGCCCAGAGTCGGCGCGTCGCCGTCGGCGGCGTCGTCGCTTCGCACGCTGCGCAAGGTCACCCCGGGGCTGGGCTCGAACGCTTCGGAGCGGCAGCGGTAGAAGTTGCCGCGGTCCTTGCCGCCGACGACGAGCATCAGGGCGTTGGCGGGGAAGCCAGTGCCGTTGGCGTTGAGGCAGATACCTCGGGGCGGCGCGGCGTCGTCACCGGCGAGGGCGTGCGCGACGAAGATCCAGTCGCGACCGGCCCAGCTGACGCGCGCCCCCTCCTCGACGGTCAGCCACTGGCCGATCCGCAGTTGACGGGCGCCCGGCAGGACGAACGCGGCGGGACCGGTGCCGAGCCACGACAGGATGACCTCGCTGCCGTCGAGGCGCAGGCGGACGCCGCAGTCGCGCAGCTCGTGCGAGCCCTCGGACAGCGCGTAGTCGAGCGGCCGGCTGACGCCCTGCTCAAGCACGAAGAGTCGGCTGTGGGCGGTCATGATGGCTCCGAGGCGGGAGGCGAGGCGACGACGGCGCGGCCGGTCATCGGGCCGGCGCGCAGGGTAGTCCCGCGAGCCGGCGGCGACAAGCCGAAGCCTCTGCGCCGATCCACCACATGGACGTAGTCTGCGCCGCTATCGCGGCGAAATCGACGTTCGAAAGGATCGACCTCGTCGTCGCCTCGACTCCTCGATCCGCCCGGCGTGCGTCTCGCACTCCCCGGGTTGGTGTCCTTGCAATCCCTTGGTCAGGTGAACATCCTGCCGGGGCTGACCAGCTGCTGACGGTCGGCAAGCTTGGCGGTCTGCTCGGGCTCGACGGCGTTCACTTCAGCGACAGCGGCGACGGGATGGTCGCCAACACAGATGGCCCGTAGGAGGGAGACACAGATGTCCGCAACTCCTCTCGGCCCTTGCCTCTGGCTCGCCCTCGTCGTGGCCGTCGTCCTCGCCCTCACCGTCGCGTGCAGCGCTCGTCAGCCGTCCATCTTCTCTGCCTCTGCCTCTGCCTCTGCCTCTGCCTCTGCCTCTGCCTCTGCCTCTGC
>CALGHC010000578.1 GCA_937915965.1 uncultured Myxococcales bacterium | reverse complement strand
CGGTGCTGTAGGCGTCGAAGACCTTGTTGGTGGCCGCCAGCAGGTAGTCCGCCATCTTGCCGAAGTCGCAGCCGAAGTTGCGGTCGACGATGGCCAGACGACCGCCACGCCACACCCCGTCCAGGTCGCCGAGGGTGACCACGTAGCGACCGTCGGGCAGCTCGCGCATGTCGTAGAAGAGGTCCTCGACGGCGGTGATGCCGAAGTGCTGGTGGTATTCGGTCTCAAGTCCGGGCGGAAAGCGGAAGATGTGGCCGCGACGCGCTCCGAACAACGTGTCGCGCAGCGCGGTGAAGCCCATCTCACCGCCGGCCTCCTCGCCGAGGGTGAAGTACACCGGCTTGCGCTCGATGTGCGGCGTGACGGTGCGGCGGCGCAGCACGGCTGTGGCCGGGTCGAGCTCGTAGATGTCGGCGTCGAGGTGGCGGCCGTCGTCGGCCACTGTGCCGGCGCGGGTCGAGACGAACCACACCCGTCCCTCTGGTCCCCAGGTGGGGTCGCGGTCGGTGGCGAGACCACCGCCGGGCAAAGGGGCGTGGGGCGCGCTGAGATAGCGCCAGTCGCCGGTGCTAAGGTTGACCTCGGCGATCCGATGACCAGCACCTTTGGCGGCGCGCAGCGCAAAGGCCAGGCGGATCCCGTCCGGATGCAGGGCCGGATCGCGGGCGTCGGCCGCCGCGGTCAAGGTCGTCGGCAAGATGGGCTCGGTCTGGCTGACCGTCATGTCGGGGCCGGCCACGCGTGCACGCCACAGCCCAGTTCCAGGCGACCAGGCGGCCAGATCGAAGGCGTGCCGGGCGAGCAACTTGCCGCGGACGAAGACGAAGCCGTCCACCGGCCAGTTGGCCTGCGACGCCGTGGCACAGGGTTCACCGAGACGCGCGACGCGTTCGGCGCAGGCCCAGCTCACGATCGCCTTGGCGCGGGGGTCTGCCGGCCCCGACAGCAGGGCTGCGTTGCCGCCCTTGTGCAGGATGCCGCCGGCGTGCAGCGGCAGCGCCTTGCGCAGCAGCCGAGAGCGCGCTGCGAAGCCGTCCAGGCTCAGCATGGCGAGCGACTGCAGGTAGTTGTGGCGGGTCTGCGTCACCGAAAGCTGGCCGCGCACGCCGCCATCGAGGCGAAAGGGTACGGCGGCGGCGACGCCATGGCAGTTGGCGTTGGCGCACGTGCCCCCCAGCAACGTCGGCTGCACCGTCTCGGCGAACTGGCGCTCCAACGGCGTCAGGGGCGGCGGCGCGGTCACGGGCAGCTCCGCTTCGGCCCATCTGGCCAGGCGCTGCCAGTCCGAATCTGCGCTGCCGGCGAACGAGCTGCCGCCGTAGTGGGGCAGGCCGCCGTGGACCGGAGCCAGCGGCTTGCGCAACAGCGGCGCATGCTCTGGGGATGCGGCGTCGCCCAGCGCCCGCCGCGAGGCCGCGTAGGCCTCCGAAATGTCGGCGATGCGTCCGTCTTGGTCGAGATGGAAGAAGAACTTGCTGAAGTCCACCACGTCGCCGGCTGCCTGATCGGAGGCCGAGACCCCATGACAGGCCCCGGCGCTGCAGCGGCGCTCGAGGAGCGGGGCGACGTTGGCTTCGAACAGCTCTTGCCGCGAACTGTCAGCACAGGCGCCCACAAGCACCACTGTTACAAGGGCCAGGACGAAGTGACGCAACGTAGACTCCGTTCTCGTCGGCGAAGCGAACCGGATCCGGCAGCTAACACATGCTAGACCATCTCGTCTACTGAAATCCAGGCTCGGCGTGGCTGGGACTGGGGTCGTGGCGTGCCCCTGAGGGGAGCCGCCCCCCTGCGAAGCCACCCGTCTTTCCAACCCAGGTCGCATGGGCTAGCTCTGGACCGCCACGTAGCTCGCCATCGTCCAGGCCGATGGTCGCCCAGACCGACTCGGCCTGTCGGCAGCTGTGGGTGCGCAAACGACGGGGCGAGTACGAGTTGAACCCTGAAGTGCGGGCGCCGTTTACCGAGGCACAGCTAGCCGCCGCCGCGGTGATGGCGCCTGGGATCGGCGTCTATGAGCTGATGACGCTGAGGTACACCCTCGCCAGCCCGTTAGCGGAGGACGCGGCTGCATAGAAACGCGAGCAGTATCGGTGATTTAGGCTGGCGATGGCAGGCGTCGAGCGTGGCAAGGCCGGACGTTGGCGGCTGACGATTCGGCAAGAGCGGCGCATAGGGACTACTGCACAAGCTCGTCATCCCGATAGACCCCTTGCCGCCGCCCGGCCAGCTCCGGCGCCAAGCTACCCAGGAGCGTGCCGGCCTTGTCGGCCTGCAGCAGCGTGGACCGCAAATGGGCCGGAATCGGCAAGCGGATGTCGAATAGACCCAGGGTGCCCGCATCGGCCTCTGTGGCGTGGGGCAGCCCCAGCCGCACGATCACGCTGGCGCCTTCGATGGCCTTTACGGCGAAGTGTGCTGTGGTCCAGGGCGCGTCGATGACGGCCGCGTCTTCGCCGAGGGCCCGACTCAGACCCCGATGACCGGCGCAGGCGGCCCGGGCTGCGTTGCCGAACAGTCCTTCCAGGGTGACCGGCTTGCCGCCTGTGGCGAGATCTACGGTGTCAAAGGAGCGCCGGTGAAACGGGTGGGCGCCGCCGCAGTAGCCGTTGTAGTCGATGACGGTGGTCACAAAGCTGCCCACCACTGCGACCACCCGCTCGGTACCGACGTAGTAGGCCGCTGCCTCCGTGGCCCATTCCGGTTCCTGCCGCAGCAGCTCGGCCACGGACTCGATGCAGCCCTGCTTGCCGGCGTGGTGGTCGTAGAGGAGCACGGGCGAGTGACCCGGGCGGGTAGCCTCGCCGCGCGCTGTGGTCCAAGTCAGGTTCCAGGGGCCGGCGGCGAGCGTGCCGGTGGCGGGCCCGCGCGCGCGCTCGGGTAGGTGATCGGGGGGCGCCAGCGTTCGCTGACAGGCGGCCAGGCAGAGCAGCGAGATCTGCAGCACGCAGGGCGACAAGAGCGGCCAGCGGCTGGGGGGCATTGTCATGATGGCTCCTGCTGCCTGGGTTGGGGCGGCGAGGAGTTTGCCTGGGGGGTGCGACAGGCTGCGTCGCACTGCGGTGTCGTTCACCGAGCGTGCCTGCCCTTCGCGATGTCACCGCTGAGTGAGGGCAAGCACAGCGCCGCGGTGGCGAGCTGGACGTCTTTCGAATCGGGGCGCCAGAGCGGGCCTCGGGGGCGCTGACCCGTCTGCCAGGCGCTGCGCACGGCGCCGAGATACCGCCTCTGGCACTGGTCCCAGGCGCCGGACGAGGGCGCCGCGGCCGAGGACCTGGTCGCCAGCGCCCTGCTCTAGGCGACCCACCTGTGGACCGACCGCGGCGACGGCGAGCTTGGCCTGCTGCTTGCTGCGCGACATCTGCAATAGGCTGCTTGGCGAGCCGGAGCGCGAGACGTCGCCTGCTGACCAGATTGCGCTCCTTTGCCATGGCTTGATTTGAAGATCGCGGCGGTGCCAGGGCAAAGGCCTGTCACCTCAGCGCAACACAACATCGCGAGTTTCTTGGTCTCGCTGAAGACCATGGCCTACCATGACGCGTTGCTATTCTTGAACCGACAGGACATCGCGATGAACGGTCTGGCTCGCGTCACGGTCATAGTCATGTGCCTTCCGATCTTGAGCGCTTGCGGTGGTGCCCAGAAGAGCGGCAGCGACAACTCCAAGCAGCTAAGCTCGCTGGACAAGCTCCGGACGATCTCCGACCGGCTCACCAAGTCGGCCGACAGGGTAACGGCCCCGATCGATGCGATCGACGCGGTCTTGGTGCAGGTCGATACCGTGCCGAAGAAGCTGCGAATCGCCCGTGGCGACTTCGTCGAAATACTGTCAAGCGTCTTGACCGGCAAGCCGGTCAAGTTCCCCGCCAACTTGACCGGCGCAGCCAAGCAGGAAATGCAGGGCTTCGTCGACAACTTCGACGGTGCGGCGAGAGGGGTCCGCGGCATCCCTGGCAACGCCGAGTCTCTCGTCGTGGCCCTTGGCGCGGCCTCGGTTGAGATCCCCGCGCTCGCCGGCAAGGCGAAGGCCGAGATCAAGTACAAGCAGTCGAAACTTGCCGTCAATCCCTTCTCCTCGGCGAGTGAAAAGCAGCAGGTCGAGGCGGAGGCCAGCGGCCTTGCGACCATCGAGGCGGACGCCAAGAATAAGGTAGCCGCACTTCAGGAAAAGATGATGGGCCTGCCACAGCGTGCCCGCGCCAGTGTCGGCAAATTCACCCGCAAGCTTGGTGCGCTCGGTCTGGGTGACCTCGCCACCGGTTTGGTCTCCGGCACAAACGAGCCCGCCGACAGGCGGCGCGGCCTGAGGAAGGGCGGCGGAGCGAACGGGGCCGATGCCCAATTCGCCGGCAGACGATCGACTGCGGCGCCGGCGGCTGCTGGGGATCGGGAGGTGATCTACGGGCCGGCGGCGGCGTCCAACGGTTTCACCTTGTCCATTGGCAGCGGCATGTCTTTGTCGCCGGCGAATGTAGGAGACCAGGACAGCCCGTTGCCCGGGAGCCCCGACGTGAATCTGCGGGTTGGCTACCGCCTGAACAAAGCGGTGGTCTTCGGCACCGTTGCCTTCAGGCGCGAAGACGTCACCACGAGCAAGGGCCGCTGTATAGAAGAAGACGCTGGGTTCGAGCAGGGTTGCAAGACGTGGCTGGCCGTCGGCTCGATAAAGTCGCTGCTAACCATTGGCGCTGGCCTGCGCTACTTCTTCCTGGCACCAGGGGCCGACCGGACAGTGGCCTACGCTAGCGCCGGTCTGTTTGTAACCGTACCTGACCAATCCTCCTCCAAGCCGGACGAGACTGAAGCTCTTGAGAAGTTGATGGAGGGTTCCACCGGTTTGGGTTCCAACATCGGTGGCGGCGCTGAGTACTTCGTCAGCGAAGGCTGCAGCATTGGCGGAGAGGCTGGGTTTGCCTATCACAGCATGGCAGGGGCGGCGGGTTATTTGGGCCTGAGCACGCTGGGTTTTTACTCGGCCCTCTTTCTTAACCTCTACTTGTAGTGGCGGTGCACCCGTCGCTCCTCAATTTTCGTCTGCCAACAAAGACCGC
>CALGHC010000577.1 GCA_937915965.1 uncultured Myxococcales bacterium | reverse complement strand
TTCGTCGCGGTGCCAGTCCAACCAGATCAATCTGGTGGGCGAAGGGCGGCGCCGCCCTGACGCTGGACTGCACGGGCTGCATCACGGCTGATCACATCGCCGCCGGCACGCTGGACGCCAAGACCATCGTCTACAGCGCTGGCGGCGGCGTGAGCACGGTGCACGCCGAGCTCGCCCAGCTCAACGGCGCGCTGAAATTCGACGGCAGCCAGGTCGGCGTCGGCAAAGCGCCCGCGCAGCAGTGCGGCCTCGATGTCGGCAGCGACGCGGGCGACTTCTGCATCGACGGCAGCCCCGCGATGATCACCCGCCTCGCCGCCGACGACGCCGCGATGGCCAAGCTCGCCAAGGACGGCCAGGTCGTCTACCGCACCGACCAGGGTCGCTTCTTCGCGCGCGTCAAGACGAAGTGGCGCAAGCTGCAGTTCGAGGCCGTCTGCGGCGACGGCGAGGTCGACCCGCCCGAACAGTGCGATGACGCCGACAAGAACGCCGACGCGCCCGACGCGTGCCGCACCACCTGCGCCAGTCCGCTGTGCGGCGACCAGATCGTCGACAGCGGCGAGCAGTGCGATGATGGCAACATCGCCAGCAACGACGCCTGCATCACCTGCAAGAGCGCCATCTGCGGCGACGGCAACGTGCAGCTTGGCGTCGAAGAGTGCGACGACGGGCCGATGAACGCGGACAAGGCCGACGCATGCCGCAACAACTGCAAGAAGCCGGTCTGTGGCGATAAGATCGTCGACAGCGGCGAGCAGTGCGACGACGGCAACACCAACGGCGGCGACGCATGCCCCAAGGCATGCAAGGCCGTGTGCAGCGACGGCGTCTGCGACGCGCTCTTTGGCGAGAGCTTCGCCACCTGCGTTGCCGATTGCCCCAAGCCGCCGCTGTGGTTCGAGTCGACGTGGACCTCGTGGTACGGCATCAAGTATCCGCACTCCGATTACAAAGAGTCCAAGGCGATCGCCGCCTGCAAGGCCGTCGGCCTGCGGCTGTGGCGCGACGAGGGCGGCCCGAAGGCCGATCCCGACTGGGCTTGGGACTACAACAACAACCACAACCTCGGCGGCCACGACATCGGCTCCAAGGTCACCAACGCGGTCAGCGGCGGCCAGGAAGGCCACACCGGCAGCTGGGTGCTCTTCGCCAAGGCCTGGTCGGACGCCATCAAAGCGGCCACCGGCGCGGCCAACGGCGAGAGCGTCTACCTGCTCAATCACCTCTCGCACACCGGGTCGAATGAGACCTCGGCGAGCTATACGATCGTCGCGCCGCAGTCGAACTCGGTGAGCCTGGTGCAGGGCAACCAGAACGGCGCGGTGTCGGGGATGAAGTTCGCGATGGTGCTGTGCGCGGAGCACAAGTAGCCGCTCGATCACGGCAGCCGCGTTCGCTCTTTGGTGGGCCGTCCGAGCTGGCAGTCTTGTCAATTCTGGCGGAGCGATTCCAGCCAGGCACCGCGCCGCGCCGCTACTCGAAGCGCGGTCGCCGCATGACCGTGTCGTGGCGCCAGTTGGCGTCGTCGGTCTCTGGATAGTCGGTTGAGTAGTGCAGGCCGCGCGATTCCTGGCGCACCAGCGCGCAGTCGACCACCAGCCGCGCCACCATGCAGATGTTGCGCAGCTCGATGAGGTCTGGGCTGAGGTAGAAGCGCCAGTAGTCCTCGCGGATCTCGTTGTAGAGCAGCTCCAGGCGACGTTTGGCGCGCTGCAGCCGCCGGTTGGTCCGCACGATGCCGACGTAGTTCGACATCAGCGAGCGGATCTCCTCCCAGCTGTGGTGGATCACCACCGCCTCGTCGGGATTGCGCGCGTCGCCGGTGTCCCAATCGGGGACCTCGAAGTGAGGCTCCGCCGGTCCCTGGGCGAGCAGGGCGATGACGCGACGGGCGGCGCGATCGGCGTAGACGACCCCCTCGAGCAGCGAGTTCGAGGCGAGCCGGTTCGCGCCGTGCAGGCCGGTGCAGGTGCATTCGCCGATGGCGAGCAGGCCCCGGATCGACGTCTGCCCCTCTGTGTCGACTTGGACGCCGCCGCACATGTAGTGGGCCGCCGGCACGACGGGGATCGGTTCGCTGCGCAGATCGATGCCCAGCTCCTTGCAGGTGCCGTAGATGTTCGGGAAGCGCTCGGCGAGAAAATCACCAGGCAGATGCGTCATGTCGAGGAAGACGCACTCGTCGCCTGAGCGTTTCAGCTCGTTGTCGATGGCGCGGGCGACGATGTCGCGCGGCGCGAGGTCCTTGAGGGCGTGGTAGCTCGGCATGAACGCCTGGCCCGACGCCGTGCGTAGGATGCCGCCCTCGCCCCGGCACGCCTCGGAGATGAGGAAGCTCTTCTCTTTGGGGTGATACAGACACGTCGGGTGGAACTGGAAGAACTCCATGTTGGAGACGCGCGCGCCCGCCCGCCACGCCATCGCGACACCGTCGCCAGTGGCGATGTCCGGGTTCGTTGTGTAGCGATAGACCTTGCCGGCGCCGCCGGTCGCGAGGACCACAATCGGCGCGGCGAAGGGCACGACCCGGTTGCCTTTGACGTCGAGCACGTACGCACCCAGGACCGCGTCGTCCGGGCTGCCGGCGACGCCACGGCCGCGACCGCGAGCGAGGCGCGCGCCGGTGATCAGATCGATGGCGAGGTGGTCCTCGAAGACCTCGATGTCGGCGTGGTCGCGGATCTGCTGGGCGAGCGCCTCCTGGATCGCCGCGCCGGTCAGGTCGTGGGCGTGGGCGATGCGCCGGGCGCTGTGGCCGCCCTCGCGGGTGAGCTCAAGGCTGCCGCTGGAGCCGCGGTCCAACGCCACGCCCCGATCGACCAGCTTCTCGATCGCCGCCGGCCCAGCGGCCACGACCAGCTCGACGACCTCCTGAGCGCACAGCCCAGCGCCAGCGACCAGCGTATCGGCCTTATGCGCGTCAAACGAGTCAGCCGGGTCGAGCACGGCGGCGATACCGCCTTGGGCGTGGCGGGTGTTGGTGTCGCACAGCGATCGCTTGGTGACGATGGCGACGCTGGCGCGACCGGCGAGGTTGAGCGCCAGGCTCATGCCGGCGACGCCGCTGCCGACGATGAGGACGTCGAAGTTGACGCTGTGGGTCATGGTGCGCTCCGCCGGGCAGAGGCGCCGGCTGGTCGCACAGGCTAGCGATGCACGCGCTGCTGGCAAGAGTGCACGCTGCCGTTCACTCATCGTTTGCCCATTCAGGGGCCGACTGACTCGTTCGATTTCGGCCGTGAGGAGGCCGCCCAGATGTCGCTCCGTCCGACGCCAAACGGACTCGACTGGGCCGCAGCACGTACGCCAAACGAACTCGACTGGGCCGCAGCACGTACTTTTTCCGGTAAACAGGAGTTGCGCATGGTGTGGTTTTTGACAGTCTCGCGCACGCTGCGGGCCCCGCCAGGAACCCTCCACACAGAGGAGAGTGCGATGAACTTCGTCGGTCTTTTGTTGTGCGTCGCCGCGATCGCCGTTGGTCTGTGGTTCGTATTCAGCCGCTCCAAGGCGGGCGACTCGTCCACTGCGACTACGCCGGCACGTCGCGGCCCCGCGACCAGTCCCGCCGCCGCCGTCACCGCCGACCCAAACGTCGCAAAGGCGAATTGGCTGATCGGCATCGGCGGACCGGTAGAGGGCAAGAACTTCCACGTCGGCGCGCGCACGGTGACCCTGGGTCGCGGCCCACAGAACTTCATCCAGATCGACGACGGCCTGACCTCGCGCCGCCACTGCCAGGTGTGTCCGCACGACGGCTGGCTCGAAGTGATCGATATGGCCAGTGAAAACGGCGTATTTGTCAATGAGGAGCAGGTCACCAACGGCCGCCTCAACGACGGCGACGAGCTGCGAGTGGGCACCGGGATCCTGGTCTACCAGTCGTCGGCGAATCGCCTCGACGACGCCCTGCGATCGCGCAAGAATGCGGGCAAGGAGACGGTCCAAGCAACTGAAGCCGCACCCAATTTCGCCGTCGTCATGAAGGCGCTGGACGCGAGCGGTGGCGACATTGAGCTCGCGGCCCGCCACCTGAATATGAAGCCAGACTTGTTGCGCTCGCTGGTGAAGTCGATGGGCGGTGGTTAGTGGGCTGTGCGGCGGGAAGCTGGGGTGATGGGGGATCAATGACGGAGACCGAAGCCAATCGCCGCTGTCCGATGTGCGGCACTTCGACCGCAGAGGCCTATTGTCCCGACGATGGCGTCGAGACCGTGCAGTTGTCGTCCTTTGCGCGTGATGCGCTCTCGTACGAGCCCGGCGACTCGATCTCCGGACGCTACCGGATCACCGGCACCCTGGGCCGCGGCGGTTTCGGCGCAGTCTACTCTGCGGAGCACACCAGCACCCTGCAGCCCGTCGCCGTCAAGGTCCTGACCGTCGACCCGAACTCGATCGACGAGGACGCCGTCAAGCGCTTCTACAAAGAGGCGCAGATCACTGCTCGGCTCACCCACCCCAACACCGTGCGCGTCTTCGACGTCGGCCAGGCGGAGCAGGGCCCGCTGTTTCTGGTCATGGAGCTGCTGCGTGGTCCGACCCTGGACCAGATCCTCAAGAGGCTCGCCAAGAAACGCCGCACGATGACCGAGATGCAGACCATCGAGGTGTGCATCCCCATCCTGCGAGCGCTCGGCGAAGCGCACGAGGCGGGCCTCGTCCACCGAGACATGAAGCCCACCAACGTCATGCTCACTCAGGTGTCCGGTGACGAGCCGATCG
>CALGHC010000576.1 GCA_937915965.1 uncultured Myxococcales bacterium | reverse complement strand
CCCGCAGGCCCTTGCATCGTGGCCGCGAGGCACGCACGCTGGCGGGGCTTCCCTGGCCGTCTGGCCTTGCTGCGGTGCTGCCCGTGAACTGCCCAGTGCCACCGACCGCGCACTTCATCTGGTATGGCGCGCAGCTGTCCGCGCTTGGCTGGCTGTCGATCCGCACGGCGTTGCGCTTCGGCGGCTTTGACCGCGTCTGGTTGCACGGCGCCGACCCTGCCCTGGGCACCACGGCAGGGGTCGAGGCCCTGAGCGGCGACGAGCGCTTCTCTTTCGCGCCCCTCGACGATCGGGCGTTCTTCTGCGAGCCGGGCGCAGCGGGGGCGAGCGCAGCGGCCTGCCCAACCGCGTTCCTCGACACCAACCAGCGCGACCGGTTGCGCTTCCTCTACCGCGTGGTGGGCAGCCCGGCGAGCCGGGCCAACCTCGCCCGGCTGGTCCTGCTACATCAACATGGCGGCGTCTACCTCGACACCGACTGCGTCACCGTCGCCAGCTACTACGAAGCGCGCCGCGACCCGGGCTTCGCCGGCCTTGAGCACGTCTGCTTGCCGCTCGCCGTGCGCTCCAGCCGCAGCCCGCTGCGCTGGGCGCGCGCCGGGGCGCTGATCGCCATTCGCGATGGCCTCAGCCGCATGCAGACCGGCCACCGCGGCTTTGCCCGTGTGGCCGGGCTCTTTGACCTGGCTTGCAACAACGCCGTCATCGGCGCCAGCACCGGCCACCCGCTGATCGCCGACGCGCTGCGGCGCGCCGCCGACCTACCCCTCGATCAGGCGCGGCGGCGCTATCGACTCGGCCCCAAGCTGCTCGAGGAGCTCACCAGCAACCAGTCGCGGCCGGACTTTCGCCTGCACCCGCCTGAGCGCTTCTATCCGCTGGGGCCCGAGACCTCGTGGGCCTGGTTCCGCCCCGACGTCGGCACACGAGCGAAAGACCTGATGACCAGCGAGACCGTCGCCGTGCACCTCTACGACTCCGTCGTCTTCCGCCGCACCGAACGCAACGTCGACGTCGCGTGGCTCAGCGAGCATCGCGGCCGTACGGCGCTCTCGGAGCTGATCGAGACGGACCTGGACGCGTGTATCGAGGCATTCGGACGGTAGCCTGGAGCGCCGAGCCGGAGCGCCGAGCCGGAGCGCCGAGCCGGAGCGCCGAGCTGCAGCGCCGCCTCAGGTCACAGCGGCTTGCCAAAGTGCTGCGTCACGGACGCGCCGGCGGCGCGCAGCAGACCGGTCGGCAAGACGCCGCCGACCGAGACCAGCACATCGTCTGCGTCGAGCCTGCTGCCGTCGTTAGCGAGCACGACGTGGTCTTCGCCGATCAGCGACAGGCCCGTCTCGAGGTGCAAGGTGACCTGACCGGCGACGACGGCGGCCTCAAGCGACTCGCGGTTGCGCGGACGGGCGCGGTCGAACTCCGCTCGCCGATGAACCAGGTGGACCGCGGTCGCGCCCGCGGCGACGAGCGCCAGGGCCGCCTCGACGGCGGAGTCGCCGCCGCCGACGACGACTACGCGGCGGTCGCGCATCTCGCCGGGTTCGAGCAGGTTGTAGATCACGTGCGGGCTCTCTTCGCCGGGGACACCGAGCTTGCGCGGGGTGCCGCGGCGACCGATGGCCAACATCACCCGCCGGGCGGCAAAACGCCGGCCGTCCTCGGCGACGACGACGAAGCCATTGCCCCCTTCCAGCGGCTCGATCGCCTCGACCTTGACGCCGCAGGTCACCGCCATGCCGGTCTTGTCGCGGATGTCGTTCCACAGCGCGATCAGCTCTTCTTTGGCGACATCCCAGAGGCGCACATCGCCGTAGACGCCCAGCGACATCGGCCGCGTCATGACGATCTTGCGCCGCGGATAGTGCCGCGCGGCGCCGCCGATGTCGGGCTCCTGCTCGAGGGTGACAGCGCGCAGGCCGTTCTCCATGCACTTCAGGGTCGCCGCGATGCCCGCCGGGCCGGCACCAACGATGCAGACGTCGACCATATCCTCGGCGAGGGGCTCGCGGTCCTGTCTGCGCGCGCGGGTGACGTGATCGACGGCCTGGTTGGCCTGGGACACGGCGTTGCGGATCAGGCCCATGCCGGTCAGCTCGCCCATGAGATAGATGCCGGGGACCGACGACTCGAAGTCCTTGCTGACGTCGGGGATGTCGACACCGCGCTTCATCGTGCCAAAGACCAGCGAGATCGCGCCGACGGGGCAGTTGCGGGCGCACTCACCATGTCCGATGCAGTGGCTCGGCTCCGCCAGGCGGGCGCGACCGTCGAGCAGGCCGAGGATGTCGCCCTCGGGACAGGCCGAGACGCACGCAGCCGAGCCCATACACAAGGTCGGATCGATCCAGGGGTGCAGGGTCGCTGGCGGTTCCGGCGGCGGGCCCTCCTGTGTCTTGGTCTCAAAGCGACGACGACGTCTGCGGACCCGCTCGAGCGACTCGTAGGCCAGCAGCCCCATGAGCAACAGCAAAGGCCCGATCACGTAGAGCCACCAGTAGTCGGGGATCGGCCAACCGAAGCCAGCCATGAAGGCGCTGTTGATGTGCACCCACGCGGTCCAGGTCATGACCAGAGCGAGCACGAGATGGATCGCCCGCCACGAGCGCAGGATCCGCGCCGCGACTCCGGCGACGTGATAGGCCAGACCCGCCTCGACAGCTTCGCGAGCCCTACGGCTGACGCCCTCGAAGAGCAGCGCGTCCATGTGGTCGCGGTAGCGGCCGAGCAGGCGGCGCAGGCGAACTCGACTGATCAGACGGCGAACGAGCTCGATCGGGATGCGCGCGAACGCGACTGCCAGGTTGCGCTCGGGTGGGGTGCCGATGCCGCCCAAGGCGCGCACCTTGGCGCACAGCGGGTGGTCGTCGCCGACCTGCGCGGCGAGCTCAGCAAGGGCCGTCTCGCCGCGGCCCGCCAGGCCCTGGGGATCTTCGTGGCCGCTGGCGGTGTGGGGAACGAGCGCGTACAGGTAGCGGCCAATCAGCCCGGTCAGCAGCAGGCCCATCACCGCCCAGGCGGAGACACGCGCGGCCTCGCTCGTCATGTGGAAGTCGGCGTGAAAGGCGAGCAAGCCGCCGCCGACCAGACCGAAGAAGACGTGCGCGCTCATCCAGTGGCGCAGCTTGCCGAGGCGCCGCAGCACGCGCAGCCGCCGCCGGGCGAGGTAGGTGAGGTTGATGGCGAAGAAGACCACCGCGAC
>CALGHC010000575.1 GCA_937915965.1 uncultured Myxococcales bacterium | reverse complement strand
CGGCCGGCGAGGCGCCGATCGCGCGCGCGGTCTGGTCCGGGCCGCCGTTCGCGTGCCGCAGGCAGCGCAAGTCCAGGGGGGGGGGAGTGACCGTCGCGCCGCTTCGCGGCACTATCTCGGTCCGCGCGTCCCCATTGGAGCATCCCGCATGTCCTTTCGTCTGATCATCGCAGAGAAACCCTCCGTCGCGCGGGACATCGCCCGGGCGCTCGGCCTCAATGGCCGCGGCGGCGGCTGGCTTGGTGATCGCGAGACGCGGGTCACCTGGTGCGTCGGGCACCTCGTCGAGCTCGCCGAGCCCGAGCGTTACCAGGCCGATTGGAAGCACTGGCGCCTCGATGGGCTGCCGATGTTGCCCGAGACATTCGAACTCAAGCCGCGACGCGACGCCGCCGACCAGTGGCGGGCCGTGCGCGAGCTGCTGCGCGACAAAGAGCTCGGACGCGTCGTCAACGCGTGTGATGCCGGGCGGGAGGGCGAGCTCATCTTTGCCCACGTCTACCAGCTCGCTGGTTGCCGCGTGCCGGTCGAGCGTCTGTGGATCTCGTCGATGACCGACGCCGCAATTCAGACTGGTTTCAAACGCTTGCGCCCCGCTGGCGAGATGCAGGGCCTGCAAGACGCCGCCCGCTGCCGCAGCGAGGCCGACTGGCTTGTCGGCCTGAACGCGACGCGGGCGATGACCCTGCGCTTTCGCGATGGTCCCGACGGTGCGCTGCTCTCTCTCGGGCGCGTGCAGACGCCGACGCTCGCGGTGTTGGTCGACCGCGAACAGGCGATCGACGACTTCGTGGTCGAGCCCTTCTGGCAGGTCAAGGTCCGCCTCGCCACCGACAAGGGCGAATGGCAGGCGCTGCGTGTCGAGACCGGCGCCGATGGCAAGCGCGTCGATCGCGTCGACGATAAGGTCCGCGCCGAGGCGATCGTCGCCGCACTCCAGGGCCGGCAAGCCACCGTCAGCCGCGTGCGCCACAAGAAGGTCCGCGAGAAGCCGCCCCTGCTCTACGACCTCACGACGTTGCAGAAGGAGGCAAACAAGCGCTTCCGCTTTACCGCCAGCCGCACTCTTGAGATCGCCCAGGCGCTCTACGAGACACACAAGGTGTTGACCTATCCACGTACCGACAGCCGCCACATTGGGAACGATCAGGTGCCAGAGCTGGCCGACAAGCTGCGCTCGCTCGCTTTTGGTCCCTACCAGCAGGCGGCCGCGGACGTCATCGAGCGCTGGCCGGTCAAGCTCGACAAGCGGGTAGTCGACGACGCCGAGGTCAGCGACCACCACGCGATCCTGCCTACCGGGGTCGATCCGCGGACCTGCAACCTCTCGATCGACGAAAAACGCACTTTCGACCTCGTCGCCCGCCGCTTTCTCGCGGTCTTCGGAGCCGACGCCATTTTTGCGACCGCAGAGGTCGACGCCCTGTCGATCGACGCGCAGGGCGCCGAACACATCCTCGCCGCTCGAGGCCGCACCTGCCTCGATCCGGGCTGGCGGGTGATCGACCCGCCGGCGAGCGAACGGCGCAAGATGCGCCGCAAGGCGAGCCCCCTCGGTGCCGCCAGCGGCGATGGTGGCGACGGCGACGGCGGAGCCGACGCCGACCTGCCGCCGGTCGCCAAAGGCGACGTCGCCGATCAGCGGGCGATCGATCTGCACCAAGGCGCCACCAAGCCGCCTCGTCGCTTCACAGAGGCAACATTGCTCGGCGCGATGGAGCAGGCGGGCGAGGGACTGGAGGACGCCGAGCTCAAGCGGGCGATGAAGAAGGGGGGCCTGGGCACGCCGGCCACCCGCGCCGCGATGATCGAGACCCTGATCGCTCGCGGCTACGTCGCTCGCGACGGCGTCGCCCTGATACCGACACCTCAAGGTCGCGCGCTCCTGGCCGCGCTTCCGGTCGAGGCGCTGCGTTCGCCTCGGCTGACGGGCATGTGGGAGGCGCGGCTGGTGACGATGGCGGACGGTGGTGACGAGGACCGAGGCAAGTTCATGGCCGATGTGCGCGGCTTCGCGGCCAATCTGGTCGACCAGATCCGGGCCGCGCCGGTCGACGAGGCGCTCCGCGCGGTCCTTTCGCCTCCTGTGATCGCTGACGGCGAGGTGATCGGCGAGTGCTCGCGTTGTGCCGAACCTGTCCGTGCCGCCCGCCACAGCTGGCGCTGCAACGGCTGCGGCCTGCGAATCCCCGGCCGCGTCGCCGGGCGCGACATCAGCGCTCGGATGGCCCGTGGCCTGATCGAGACCGGACGGACCCCGGTGGTCAAGGGCTTCACGTCGCGCGCTGGCAAGGAGTTCAGCGCCGGTCTGCGCCTCGACGAGTCGGGTAGCGTAGTTTTTGAGTTCCCAGAGCCCGAATCCCTCGGCGCCTGCCCCGTCTGCGCCCAGCCGGTGCGCTCGCGCGGCACGATCTTCACCTGCGACAGCGGCCGCGCGTGTTCCTTCGTCGTCTTCGTGGACATGGCGGGACGATCGATCCCGGTTGAGGCCGTTCAGGCGCTGATCCGCGATGGCCGCAGCGGCCCGCTGGAAGGCTGCAAGGACCCGCGCGGCAACGCCTACACCGGCACGCTGATCGTCTCCGATGGCCGTGTCGTGGTCCGCCGCGACGATTCACCGAGCAGCTAGTTCGACTATCCGAAAGTACGTCCCCAGTTTCTCGGCCCATCTTGCCCGTG
>CALGHC010000574.1 GCA_937915965.1 uncultured Myxococcales bacterium | reverse complement strand
TCGACCTCAGGCCCTTTCAGGACATCGCCAACCCGATCCGCGCACCCAAAGCGCCGCCGGCGTGGGGCACGATGGTGGTGATCGCCGGCTTGGTCCTCTTGGTCGCGGGCCTGGGTGTCGCCCTGTGGGTCGCGCTGTCGGCGCGGGGCTGAACCTCGGCCAAGGGGTCGAACTCGTAGCAGCTATCTTGCTTCTTCCGATAGCAGGACGAATCAGCGCAGGACGAACTAGCGCAGGTCAATGCGGTAGCCGTCGGGCTCGTCGGCGGCGCACGAGACCAGCAACTCGCCGCGCAGCAGGCGCCGCAGCGGATCGGCGAGCAGCTCGGCTCGCCAACCGACCAGGCCCGCCTCAGCGACCAGCGTTTCGTGATCGCCGCCACCGCCTTCGAGGGCGCGCAGCAGGTCCTTTCGCTTGACAAGGAGCTGCGGCGCGAGGGCAAGTTCGTCGGCGAAGCGGGCAACCACGAGCATCATCAGCGAGGCGACCGCTTCGTGCGTGTCCCGCGGTGGCGGCCGGCCGCGTGGCAGCTCCATCGGCGCATCGACGCCGCGCGCGACAGCAGCGAGCCACTGGTCGGCGTGGCGACCCAGCGCCCGGTGGTGCATGCGCCGATCGCCATCCAGCTCACTCATGTGCTCGGGGCGGCGACGAGCGAGCATCACAAGGCGGTCGTCGGGAAGCAGAAAGTGGGGGACGATGTCTTGAGCGGCGGCGATCCGCTCGCGCTCTGCGGCGACCTCGACGAGGACACCCAGCTCGGCGGGCCGCAGGCGGCGCGCCCCGCTCACCCGCTGCCAGGCCTCGGCAGGGTCGCGGCCGTAGCGCTCAAGCACGCACAACTCGGCGCACTCCTCGTCGACCCAACGGACCCGATCGCGGCGAACCAGATCCTCCTGCAACATGTCGTGGACGGTGTGCAGATAACGGACGTCGTCGGCAGCGTAGCCCGACATCGCCGGGGATAGCGGGCGGCGACTCCAGTCGCTCATCTGGCTGTCCTTGGCCAGGCGGAGATCGAGCAAGGTGCGCAGCAGTCCGGCGAGGCCAATCTGCAGGCCATGACCAAGGAACGCGGCGGCAACCTGGGTGTCGAAGACCCGGGCAGGCACGCGTCCATAGCGCAGCGCCATTATCTCGATGTCATTGCGCAGGGCGTGGCCGAGCACGGTGCAGCCTGGTTGCGCCAAGACATCGAAGACGGGTGCCAGGTCGAATCCGGCGAGCGGATCGACCAGCCAGATCTGATCACGGGTCGCGACCTGCAGGAGCATCAGACGCGGCGTGTAGCTACGCTCGCTGTGAAACTCGGTGTCGACGGCGACGAGCGACTCGCCCTTGAGCGCTTCGAGCAACGCACCCATGCCCGCCTCATCCTCGACCCGATTGGTCGGTGCGTTCGGAATCGGGCGAGCCATGGTGTGGTCCGTGAGGGGGAAGGCGGGTCGTCTGGGCCGCGTGGTTGGCGGCGCAGCATAGCACAGCGTGGACCGCGCACGAGCTAGCAGGCCGTGTGTTTGCATGGTCCTCCCAACCTTTCTATAACCCCTGCACAGCGCCACCTCGCGCCGGCGAGACCAGGAGATGACAGCGATGAGCGAGCGACAAAAAGGCCTCTTCGGTGATGAACAGGACGCTGGGGCGGAGGGGAGCGATGATGCCAGCGCCTCCGGCAGCGACGACGGGGCACCGCCGGTGGCCTTCGAGGCGCTGATCGACGAACTCGACACCCTCGTCGGCCAACTGGAAGGCGGGGAGCTGTCGCTTGAAGAGAGCCTCGCGGCTTTCGAGCGCGGCATGACCGTCAGCAAGCGCGCGGCCCACATCCTCGACAAGGCTGAGCACCGCATCGAACAGCTCGTCGGCGGCGGCGACGCGACCGCGACGGTTCCCTTCGATCCGGACCGATGAGCCCGCAGCGCCCCCGCAGACGACGCCTTGACCAGCGCCTCGTCGACGAGGGTCTGGCGGTCGACCTGCGCGAGGCCGCCGGGCTCGTGCTCGCCGGTCGGGTGATGGTTGGCGAAGAGAAGATCGACAAGGCCGGCGCCCAGGTAGCCGCGGACCGCCCGCTGCGGCTGGTCGGAGGCCGCGGCCACGGCTACGTGTCCCGCGGCGGGGTCAAACTCGCCGGCGCGCTTGATGCGCTCGGACTCGACGTCTCAGGCCTTCGCTGCGTCGACGTCGGCGCCTCGACGGGCGGCTTCACCGACTGCTTGCTCGGTCGAGGCGCCGCCGCCGTCGCCGCCGTCGATGTCGGCCATGGGCTGCTCGCCGATCGACTGCGACGCGACGAGCGGGTGATCGTCATGGAACGCACACACGCGCGCGAGCTGCGACCCGAGGGTCTGCCGTGGCTCGCGGAGCTGGTGACCGTCGATGTCAGCTTCATTGGTCTCGCCGCCCTGTTGCCGGCGCTGACGACGATCGTGACCGATACGGGCCGTATCCTCGCCATGGTCAAGCCGCAGTTCGAGGCAGGCCGAGGCGAGGTCGAGCCCGGCGGCGTCGTCCGCGATGCGGCGATCCGCCGGCGCGTCGTCGACGAGGTGGCCGAAGTCGGCCGCTCACTGGGCTGGCGGGTCGAGGGCGAGTCCGAGAGCACGCTGCCGGGCCCAAAGGGCAACATCGAGGTCTTTCTGCTGCTCGCTCCACCGGCGCTGAGCACCACATCGACGGGAGAGGCACCGTGATCGACACAATCCCAGCGGCGAAGATCGCCTTTGTCGCGGGAGCGACCGGCTACACGGGCCGGCACGTGGTCGCCGCCCTGCGCGGTCGCGGCGTCCGCACCCTATGTCACGTTCGCCCTGACTCGGGCCGCCTGGTCCATTGGCGTCGGCATTTCGAGGCCCTCGGGGCGGAGGTCGATACGACACCGTGGCAGGCCGACGCGATGGCAAAGCGCCTGGCCACGCTGCGTGCCGACCTCGTCTTCGGTCTGCTGGGCACCAGCAGCGGTCGGGCGGCGCGAGCGCGCGATGGGGGCACCGATCCGGCCGCCGAATCCTACGATGCGGTCGACGTTGGCCTGACCGTGCTGCTCGCCGACGCGGCAAGAAGCTGCACGCCTACACCCCGATTCGTCTACCTGTCGTCCCTCGGCGTTGGGCCATCGAGCCGGGGGGCGTATCTGCAGGCCCGCTGGCGCGTCGAGGAACACCTGCGCGCGGCCGGCATCGAGGTGCTGGTTGCGCGGCCCTCGTTCATCAGTGGCGCAGATCGCGACGACTCCCGACCGATCGAGCGGGTCGGATCGCGGCTCGTCGATGGCCTCCTGGGCTGCGTCGGCGCCCTGGGCGCGGCCGGACTGCGCGACCGCTACGCGTCCATGAACGGCGCGGCACTCGGCGAAGCCCTGGCCGAGCTCGCCCTGCGACCATCAAAGACCCGGTTCGAGGTGGTCGAGGCGAGCGGCTTGCGGGCGGCGTCTTCGCGAGCGGGGTAGCGATAATGTCGTACGCTGGCAGGGCGTAGCGTCTCGAAGAGCGTTGCCGCGCCGCCGCACCCCGCCTACACTTCCGCCCCGCCCCGCTCGACCAAGGGAACCCTGTGATGACTGCGACCTCGACCAACTCCATCCCCGAATTGTCGATCGTCGTCCCGGTCTACAACGAAGAGGAGAGCGTCCCCCACCTGCACGAAGCCCTCGTGGCCGCCCTGGAGCCGACCGGGCGCTCCTGGGAGGTCCTCTACGTCGACGACGGCTCGGTCGATGGCTCGTACGCGGTTCTGGAGCAGTTGGCCGAGAGCGACGAGCGCGTCAAAGTGATTCAATTCCGGCGCAACTTCGGCCAGACGGCGGCGATGGCGGCGGGCTTCGAGCACGCCCGCGGCCAGGTGGTCCTGCCCATCGACGCCGACCTGCAAAACGATCCGGCAGACATCCCCAGGCTGCTCGCCAAACTCGAGGAAGGCTACGACGTAGTCGCCGGTTGGCGCGAGAACCGCAAAGATGCAGCGCTGACGGTGAACTTGCCCTCGCGCATCGGCAACAGCGTCATCGGCCGCGTCACCGGCGTTCGTCTGCACGACTATGGCTGCACCCTCAAGGCGTTCCGGCGCGAGATCGTCGAGGACATCCACCTCTATGGCGAGATGCACCGCTTCTTGCCGGCCTTTGCCCACCAAGCCGGCGCTCGGATCGCGGAGCTGCCGGTCACCCACTATCCGCGCCGCTGGGGCAGCTCGAAGTACAACCTCTCCAAGACGTTTCGTGTCCTGCTCGACCTGCTGACGGTGCATTTCCTGGCCGCCTACGGCACAAAGCCGCTGTACTTCTTCGGCCGCTTCGCGTTCCTCGCCGCCGGACTCGCCACAGCGGCGATCACATGGACGGCGGTGCAGAAGCTGTTCTTCGGGGTCTTCGTCAAGGACCAGCCGATGTTCCTCATCGGCATCTTCTTCGCGATCGCCGGCCTGCAGTTCCTCCTCTTTGGGGTCCTCGCCGAGCTGAACATGCGCACGTACTACGAGAGCCAGCGCAAGCCGATCTACTTCGTGCGCAACTGGCTCAACCTCGCTGCGCCATCGACCGCGCGCGAAGACGCACGCGCGCGGTCCGTGACACCGCCGCCGGAGGGCTGACGCCATGTGCGGCATCGCCGGCTGGTTCTCCACGCGTCCCGACCGATTCGACGAGCAGGCCGCGGCCCACCTCGACGCGATGCGCGCGGCGTTGGTGCATCGCGGCCCCGACGATCACGGCGACCACTTCGAGCGCCCACGAGCGCAGGGCGACGTCGGCTGCGCGCTGGGCTTCCAGCGGCTGTCGATCGTCGATCTCGAAGGCGGCCACCAGCCGATGACCAACCCCGACGAGAGCGTGTGGGTGGTCTTCAACGGCGAGATCTACAACCACACCGAGCTGCGCGCCGAGCTCGAAGCGGCCGGCGATCGTTTTCGCACCCGCGCCGACACCGAGGTCCTGGTACATGGCTACGCCCGCTGGGGCGACCATCTGATCGAGCGCCTCAACGGCATGTTCGATCTCGCCATCTGGCGGCGCGACGACCGCAGCTTGCTGCTGGCGCGCGACCGGATGGGCCAGAAGCCCCTATACGTCGCGGTCGCCGACGACGGCCGCAGCGTCCTCTTTGGCAGCGAGTTGTCCGCCCTGCTGGCTCACCCGGCGTGCGGGCGCGACATCGACCCCGCGAGCCTGCGCGCGATGTTGCTGCTCGACTACGTTCCGTCGCCGCGAACCATCTTGCGCGGGGTCTACAAGCTCGCGCCCGGTGAGTCCTGGCAGCTGAAGGCCGACGACGCGGGCCAGATCCGCATCGAGCGCAGCCGCTACTGGCGGCCGCTGTCGCCGCCACCCGAGCCCTGGACCAGCAGCACAGCCGAGACACTCGCCGAGCTCGATCGTCGCATCGACCGCGCCGTCGAACGCCGGTTGATGAGCGACGTACCCCTCGGCGTCTTCCTCTCGGGCGGCATCGACAGCTCGCTGATCGTCGCGTACGCGGCTCGCCACCGCGACCCGGCCAGCCTGGACACCTTCGCGATCGGCTTTGAAGATCCCAGCTTCGACGAATCGGCGCACGCGCGCCTGGTCGCCCGCCACCTGGGCACGCGCCACCACGAGCGCACCTTCGATCCGGCCGCCTGCCTGGAGGTCCTGCCGCAGCTGCTCGACAGCCTCGCAGAGCCGCTCGCCGATCCGTCGATCCTGCCGACCTGGTTCCTCTCCGGTTTCGCCCGCGAGCAGGTGACCGTCGCCCTGGGCGGCGACGGCGGCGACGAACTCTTCTTGGGCTACCCAACCTTCGAGGCCCACCGCTACGGTCGCCTCTTCGACCGCATGGGCCTGGCTGCGACCCTACCCGCGCTCGGCTGGCTCGCCGAGCGCCTGCCGGTGTCGGAGCGCAACTGGTCATTCGACTACAAGCTGCGCCGGATGATCGCCGGCCTGGCGCTGCCACCAGCGGTGCGGCATTTTGTCTGGATCGGTTCGCTCGAGCCCGCTGCGCACGCCGGCGTGCTGCGCCGCGAGGCCCTTGAGGCGCCCGCGACAAACCCGGACGCGGCCTTCGCCGATCTCTGCGACGTCGAGACCTGGCTCGGCGCCCAATGGAGCGATCTCGACAGCCGCGCACGCGACGATGGCGACGTGCTCTCCTGGCTCTACGCGCGGACCTACCTCGCCGACGGCGTGCTGCAGAAGGTCGACCGGGCCTCGATGCTGCACAGCCTTGAGGCGCGCGCGCCCCTGCTCGACCCCGAGGTCGTTGACCTCGCCCGACGGCTACCCACGGCGATGAAGTTGCGCGGCCGACAGACGAAGTGGCTGCTGCGCGAGCTGGGCCGAGACCTGCTGCCGCCGTCGATCCTCGCGCGGCCGAAGAAGGGCTTCGGCGTGCCTCTCGCGGCCTGGCTCAGGGGGCCGTTGCGCGGCTGGATGATCGATCTGATCGGCGCCGAGGCGCTCGCCGACGACCCGCTGCTCGACCCTGCCGGGGTCGGCGCGCTGATCGACGCCCACCTCGCCGGCACGGCGGACCACCGCAAGGTACTTTGGGTGCTGTGCTGCTTCGCCGCCTGGCGGCGTCGCCTGCAAGGGGAGGCAAAATGAGCCTGACCAGGCACGTCGGCGTCGATATCGGTGGCACACGCGTCAAGGTGGGCCTGGTCGACTCCGCAGGGACCATCCTCGCGCGCGCCCTGGTCGAGACCGCCGACGCGAGGTGCGGACCGGACGCGCTGGTCGGGCTGATCGGTGACGCGATCGAGGCCCTGGACGGAGCAGCCGGCGCAGACGGCGTCGGGGTCGGCGTGCCGGGCGTGCTCGACGCGGGTGGCCAGCGAGTGGTGCAGAGTCCCAACTTGCCGTGGATTGACGGATTCGGCCTGGGTCCGGCGCTGGCGACCCGCACAGGCATGGCGGTGCGTATCGACAACGACGCCAACTGCGTCATCTGGGGCGAGACCCGCGCGGGTGCAGGTCGCGTCGACGGCGTGCCGGCGCCGTTCCTCCTGGGTTTCGCGCTGGGCACAGGCGTCGGCGGCGGTATCGTCAGCGATGGCGCACTCTTGCGTGGCGCTCGTGGTCGCGGTGCCGAGATCGGCCACCTGTGTGTCGACCCCCACGGCCCGCCTTGCGGTTGCGGCGGCCGCGGCTGCCTGGAGCAATACGCCTCACAGACCGGGCTGCTGCGGGCGATGCGCGCTTGCGGCCTGCTGGACGGTCCGGCGGCTCTGGTCGGTCCAGCGGCGGTGGCCGGCACGGACCCGATCGTCGCGCTCTTTGACGCTGCCGAAGCCGGTCATCCGTTGGCTGTCAGCGTCGTCGACGCCGCGGGCAAGGCGCTCGGCGTAGCGATCGCCAGCCTCGCGGCCGTCCTTGGCCCGCAGATGGTGATCATCGCCGGCGGCATCGCCACCCGCCTCGAAGCGCTGTCGGGAGCCCTCGAGCCCGCGCTCGCACGTCACCTCGCCGACACCCAGCAGCCGCCACCGCCGATCCGCGTGGGCACGCTAGGCACCGACGCCGGCGTCATTGGCGCGGCGCTCCTCTTCGACGACCCGGCCATTGCGCGCTAGCCCCGCTCCCACGCGGGGGGGTCCCGCTTGCTGTTCAACGGCGGTCCCGCTCGCTGATCAGGGCGTGTCGCCGCAGACGTTCTTGTTCTTCAGATCGAATACGGAGTTCAGCGTCGCGAGGAACGCGTCGGGGTCGCTTGCGTCGGCGCCGAGCAGCTTGCCGTTGCCCGCCAGGGCGAGGTTCATCGACTTGCCGAGCGCCTTGGGCACACCGCCACTGATGTCGACAACATGAACGCGCACGCCGAACGGCTTGCCATCGGGAGAGCGCAGGACGTTGGCGTCATTGACCTTGGCGGCGGCGATCTGCTGTTCGAGGGGGATGGCAACGCAGGCGAGCGGGTCCACGTCGCACCAGGTCAGCGGCAGGCAGAGCTTCGGCACGCAGGCGGCGCCCGCGATACAACCGCACTTTCCGCCCGATCCGCAGTCCGCGTCGGTCGTGCACAGCTGGGTCGCGCTCGGCACGCAGACCTGCAGCGCCGGATTTGCGGTGCAGTTGGCGCCACCAGGGCACATGCACTGCTCGCCAGCCTGGCACTCGGACTGGGTCGGACACTGGATCGGTGGCAGGCAGGTGCGCATGTCGTGCATGCACGTGGCGTTGGGCGCCTGGACCGGCGGGAGGCACATCTTGGTGGTGCAGCCGGGCTCGCTCGATGGGCAGGTGCAAGCCGCGCCCCCGACGCAATCAGCGTCGCTCTGACAGGCCAGACCAAATGCGAGACGCTTTGCCTGTACGAGGGGGCCGAAGAAATCTGCCGGCTTGTTGGTCTCGCCACCGTCGGTGAAGACCACCACCACGTTGTCGCGACACGACCGAGCGGGATCGACGCAGCGGCCGTGTCCCTGCGCGTCGAGTGTTTCGAGGTCGCATTCATAGTTGACGTTGCCGCAGTCGGGGTTCTTGTCGCAGACGCGGCCATCGATGACAACGTGGGCGCGCAGGTACTCGCCGACGTAGTAGAGCGTGCGGCCGATCGGGGTGCCGCCCGTCTGGCGCAGCTCGGGGTCATCGTGGACCCAGCACTCGCCGGACTTGCAGCAGCCCTTACAGCCCGCGACCGTCTTGCAGGAGGTGCCGGCGTAGCTGCATCCGCCACTCGCCTTGGACATCGACTCGGTGCCGTCCATCCACTGCTTCATCGCCTTCTTGGTGTCGAAGGATTCGTCGACGGGGAAAGGCACGCACAGAGTCTCGTTGAGTCCAGCCGAGAACCAGGTCGCTGGCGATCCATCGGCGCCTACAGCCTGTTGATCATTGGTGTCGCCGGTGAGCTTGGACTTGCCCGAGTAGTATCCCGAGGCGCAGCTGGGCGTGGACGTCTTGTAGACGTCGGGTTGTGGGAAGCGGAAGAGCGACATGCGCGTGAGGCCGCTGTCGATCTTCTCGAGCGCCTGGCTGAAGACGACCTTCGAGACGTCCATCTTGGTGCAGCTCTCGGTGGGCGTGCACGCCGGCCAGGGCGCCTTGGGCTTCGAGCAGCCGCTGACCGAAGAACCCATCGAGCCAGACGTGTCGAAGACGATGACCAGGTTGTTGCTCACGGGCACACAGGCGCCGTCCTTGCAGGTCTGACCGGGAAAACAGCTGCTGACGATCCAGCCATCGCGCATGGGACCGCATGTGGCCAGCCGTGCGCCCTCGCAGGACGTCGCGCCCTTTGCGCAGACGAGTGGTACGTCCTCGGCGGCGATGTCCGCGGCAGTCTCGGCGTCGGCGCCGTCGACACCCGCGTCGCCGCCCGTCGCCCCGGCGTCGCTCGCGTCATCGCCGATGTCAAGGAAGTCGCCGTCCACGCTGTCGTCAGACGCGCCACCATCGTCCGGACCGACGCCGTCGTCCGAGCCGGCGCCGTCGTCCGTATCACCGGTGGGGCCGGTCGTCGCGCCGTCTGTGTCGCCGGGCGATTCGTCGCTGCACGCGCCCAAGGACATCAGGGCGACGCACATCAGCGGTGCCACCAGATGAGCCAGCATGGTTCGCTTGGTTCGCATCATGGCTCGCTCCATCGTCGAAACGGCGGCAGTCACCGCGGGGCTCTGCGAGTCTAGCGCCTTCGGCGCCAAGATGCCCGCCTCAGCGGGTTAGAGATCGTCAAGGACGAGGCGGACTAGTCAGCGAGGCCGCAAACGGCCTCGCTCTTGACATCGAGCACAGCCACCAACGCGGCGAGGAAGGCGCTCGAGTCGGCGGCGTCGACGCCGAAGAGGCGGCCGGCGCCCGCAGCGCTGAGCAGGAACGACTTGTCGAGCTTCTTCTGCCCGCTGATGTCGACCACGTGCAGGCGCACGCCAAAGGGCTTGCCATTGGGGGCGCGCAGAACGTTCGCGGCCGCGTCGTCGGCGACCGCCGTCTGCAGGGGGATCGGGTCGGGCAGGCATTGGACGTCCTGGCCAGGCACGTGGGGGCAGCCAGTCGGGCTAGCTGGATCGACGTCGCCGGGCTTGCAGGGCGCCCCGGTCGTCATGCACCGGTAGCCGGTCCCGCCGGGCGGCATGCAGCCCTTGGCCGTACACGACGCCCCGCCCACACAGTCGGCGCTCGTCTGGCACGCCAGACCAAAGGCGAGTCTGCGAGCCTGCACCAGGGGCCCAAAGAAATCGGTCGGGTCATTCGACTCGCCACCGTCGGTGAAGAGCACCACCCAGGTCTCGCGGCAGTCCCGGGCGGGGTCGACACACCAACCTTGCTGGCAGCGGTAGTCGAGCTGGCCGCAGTCGCCGTCTACGATGCAGGCGCGGCCATCGACCACGACCCGATGACGCAGGTACTCGCCGACATAGAAGAGGGTCTTGCCGATCGGGGTTCCGCCAGTCTGGCGCAGCTCGGGGTTGGTGCCTGGCACCTCGATGCCATCCATCCACTCCGCCATCGTCGCCTGCGCGGTGTCGCTGGGTTTGGTCGGAAACGCCGCGCAGAGGATCTCGTGCAGGCCCTTCCAGTACCAGGGGGTCTCTTCGGTGACGGCGTGGCTGTCGTCATCTCCCGAGAGGGTCTCTTGCCCCTCGTAATAGCCGCTCGTGCACGAGATGGCCGACGCCTTGACGACCTGCGGAAAACGAAACATCGCCAAACGGGTGCGCTGCGGATCGATCGCTGCGAGGGCTTTGGCGACGATCTGCTTGGAGACGCCCATGCGGGTACACGGCGCCTCGGACTGCTCGCATTTGTCGGGCCACGAGAAGGGCGGACACGAAGTACCTGAGACCTTGGTGTTCATCGAGCCCGAGGTGTCGAAGATGAAGATGACGTTGGCGGCCAAGGCTCGACAGTCGCCGTCGAGGCAAGCGTGGCCGGGGAAGCAAGGCGTCACGGTGTAGCCGTCTCGGGCGGGCGAACAGGTCGCGAGCATCAGCCCCTCGCAGTGACTCGCGCCGACGGCGCACTTCGGCGGATCGGCGATGCCTCCCCCGTCCGTGGCCGGGCTGCCGTCGCCTGCGGGCACGTCATCAGAGGCGTCGGCCTGGGCTGCGGCGTCAATATCGGAGGGGGCGCCGTCGCTGTCGGTCGCGACAGCGTCGAGGGAGTCGAGGGAGTCGAAGGACCCCGGCAGCGCGAAGCCCACGTCAGTCTCAGCGCCGTCGGGCGCGCAAGCCGCGAACGGCGCGACGAGGACGACGGCGACAAGCCGGCAAAGACCCCGGGTCATGAAGGAGCGCAGGGCTCAGCGTCCGCCGCCGAGCTGCTTGAACGCGTTGATCAGCTTGATCGGCACGTCAAAGCGGCAGCCAAACGACTCGGTGCGGCTACCACAGCCGATCACGATCGGCCGATCGGACGGGAAGACGCCGGCCATCTGCGGTGCGACCTTCTCGAACGCCTTCATGGCGACACCGAGGTTGGCGTACATCAACATCGCGGCCTGGTCGACGGACTTGGCGACGGCGCCCTTGTAGACCGGCTGTTCGTTGAGTCCGCCGACCTTGGCGGCAGCGAGTCGGCGCCCCTGCTCCAACGCGCTGGGTCCCACGGCGAAGGAGAGCATCGTCTTGCCCGCGCAGAGTGTCAGCGCGGTGCGGTCGCCGATGACGGCCTTGCCCTGTTCGGCTTCGGTCGAGCCACCTGCCGCCGCGGCGACTTTGGCCCAATCGATTGTGATATCCAGCACATCACAGGAGACGCCGCCTTCCTTGGTCGAGTTTGTCGCCAGCTTGACGCCCATCTTCTCTGCGAGCGGACCAAACTCGGTGATGATCGGCTCAAGGGTGCCTGCGCCGACCGCCTTCGAGACGACCTCGAACGCCTTGTCGCTCTCAGGCGACTTGTCGCCATCCTTGGCAGCCTCTGCGCGGGCGATCGCGATCAAGCGAACGCCGACGATGCTGAGCAAGCGCTTCATGACGGCGAGCAGGCCCGTGGGGTCCGAGCTCCCGATGGCGCCAGCCAGGCCGAGCGCGGCCGATCCGTCGGCGTATGCGGCAAACGCGCTCTGGCCGTCCTGGAGCTTCGCTGCGGCGCGCATCTCCGTCTCGACGGCCTTGACCGCCGCTGCGTCCATCTTGAAGGTGGTCTCGAAGACCTTGAGCGAGTCGTCGATGCCGGCCAACGAGGAGAGCGGGTCGACGTTGCTCGCCAGGGTGAAGTAGGAGTTCGCGGGAAGCAGGCCGGCGATCGCCGACGGCTCGCGGCCCCGTGCGCCGTCGAGCTGCTTGCGCAGATTCGAACCAGCGGTGGCCAACATACGGAAGCCCAGATGCACCGCCTCGCCGTCGCCGTCGAGCAGCAACTCGAGGCGCTGAATCTCGGTGAGCCAGCGGCGGAGCATCTTCATCGATTGAT
>CALGHC010000573.1 GCA_937915965.1 uncultured Myxococcales bacterium | reverse complement strand
GTAGCGACGCCGCGCGCCAGCGGGATGGTTTTGATCGTTCTTGCGATGGCCTTGCTCGGCGCGGTCGCCCACAAAGGTCGTGTTGGCCTGGCCCAGGATGCCAGAGAGGCTGGTCGGGATGAGCGGCCGGCTCCCGCGGAACGTCTTGCTGATCTTGACCTCGGTGTTTTCCTCTTCGACCGGCTCCAGCTTGGCGTAGTGGGCGCTGGCGACCGCCCGCTCGACCGGCAGTAGGGTCATCCCGTAGCGCGCGGCGAGAACCTTGATCATGCCGTCGTGCAGGCCGGCGAGCAGCGCGTCCCAGTGGCCGTCGGGCAGCTGCGGGAACTGCCAGGTCTTCGTGGTGGTGGTCGTCGTCCTCGTCGTCAAGGTCTCGCTCGTGCTGGTCGTCGACTCCCGGCGCAGCAGCGTGCCGCGCACGACGACCGAGCTCACCGCGACCTTGCCTGGCCACTCCAGCGGCGGTGCCGTCAGCGCGCTGCCAGCGGCGAGACGGTAGTGCATCGGGCCACGCCCAGTGGAGTTGTCGCCCTCGGCCACGACCCCAGTGATGGTCTCGGTGGCGCCGGTGACAGTGACCTTGGCGTACGAGCGCGTCAGCGCCATGACCTGCGCGGCGCCGACCCCCTCGACGGTCGCAGGTGCGCTGTCCATCGCCTCGACCATCAGGAAGCTGGGGCCGCTGTCGTAGGCGATGGCGCCGTTGAGCTGATGGCGCCATACCGACGCGGGCAGGACGAGGTGTTCGGCGGCGCCGACGATCGCTGTGTCCTGGAAGTCGCGGATTCCGAACATCACGGTCTTGATCAAGGCGACGCGCATCGGCCTGCCGGCGACGCCTGGGCCAAGCTCGAGGTCGAGGGTCAACTCCTTGCTCAGGTCGACGACGGCTCCTTCGGCCTTGCCGTTGACAGCTTTGAGCTTGATCTCCGGGGGGGGCTTGACCGTGAAGCTCAGCGGCGCGCTCTGGGTGGGCCTGATCGCGACCTTGTAGTCACGCGCTTCGGGTTTATCCACCCACGCGCCGTACGAGCCGTTGCCCCAGTACTGCGCGTCCTTGCCGTCCACTGTGACGGTGCCGTCGAGCTTGTAGAAGCCCATGCCCTCGCGCTTCCACAGCAGGACCGCGACGCTCGATGAGCCGCCATGCCAGTTCTCGTCGCCGATGTATTTGATCGACGCGGTCTCGGAAGCGTTTGGGTCGACGTTGCGGATGAACATCACCTGCACGGCCGCACCCTGCAGGTCGCCGGTGGTGGCGGTCATCAGGTTGCCGACGAGCTTGCCGACCTGAAAGCAGCTGGTGGTGGCGAGGGCGAGCGAGAGAATGGCCAGCGTCGCGGCCATGCGCCTTGTGCGGGTCATGGGGGCTCCGGGGGGGGGGCGTTGGCGAACGCCACAGCTTGGGGTTCTTCTTGCGCCAACTATCGGGTCGCTCGATCGGCAAGCACCCGACAGGCCGTGGCGGTACGGCGACGCGGCGCGATGCTAGCTGCGACGGGGCGACGATTCAACGCGCAACTTGAACGATTCAACGCTCGGCTTGAGCGGCGACACGAGCGGCGCCTCGACGGCGCGGGCCTGGTGCCCGGGTCGGCTCGGTCATCTCGCTCGCCAAGCTCCGGCGCCTCGGCTACCCTGTTGGGCCGCGATCCCACGCGCGAGGCCCGCTATGACCGACCGAATTCCCCAGAACCTCAAACGCAAAGCGGTCGAGCTGGCCGACAGTCAGACCGCGCTGCAGGCGCTCGTGGCGGCCTGCGCGGAGCTCGGCATCGAGCCGCGTCCAGGTTGGCTGAAGAGCGCGGGCGTGCACGTCTGGAAGTGGCGTCAGCAGCTCAGCCACGTGGCGCCCAAACCGATGATCCGTCGCAGGCCGGGCAAGGCGCGCCGCGAGCGCGAAGCAGCTGTGGACGCCGCCGCGCAAGCCGAGGCACCGGCCTCCGTCGAGCCTGCGTCTGCGTCTGTGTCGGCCGCGTCGGTCGCGTCGGCCGCGTA
>CALGHC010000572.1 GCA_937915965.1 uncultured Myxococcales bacterium | reverse complement strand
GTATCGCTCCTCGACCTGGTCGACGCCATCAACGGGGTTCTCGGCACCCAGATCGCGCCTCGTTTCACCGAGACACGCGCCGGTGACATTCGTGACAGCCTCGCTGACATCGGCGCGGCCCGCCGTGATCTCGGCTACACAGGCGCAGTTGGTTTCCGAGACGGACTGTTGCGGGCGATCGACTGGTATCGCGACAACCCCAGCGCATGATCAGCTAGACCCGCTGCGCGCTCGGCAGCGTGCGGTTCACCGGGCGGTTGCCCGTGCCGATGGCTGGGCCCGTGCCGATGGCTGGGCCCGTGCCGATGGCTGGGCCGATTCCTACGGCCGGACGGTCGGCGGCTCGGCCGTTCTGGCTTGCGGCCGCTGCTTTGACGTCGTGCGTTCGCGGGCCTCTTTATTCGTCTTGTTGCCGTTCGCAGGGACCGCGCCCTCGCCGCGTTTGGAGCGGGCTGCTGACGGGTCCATCCCCGCGGCCGACGGTGCAAAGAACGCCGCAAGCAGTCGATCCGACGGTGCCTCTGTTCGCCATTCGAGCTCCGCGATTCGCAGCGAGACCTTGGAGATCGCCGGCGGCTGCACCAGCCTCGCGAGAGCCCCCGGCGCGACGATCACCGCCCCGGGCTGCGCAACCACCGCGCGCATTTCGCGGGCCAGCCGCTGTGACTCGGCGCCAAGCTCCTCGATCTCGCGGCGGTCCCGGCCGCCCTGCGGCAGGGTCCTCGCGACCGCCTCGGAGGTTCTCGCGAGCAGGCCGGCGACGCGCTCCAGCCTGCGAGTCAGCGCGATCATGCGGTCGTCCGGTGCATCCGCCTCGGGCTGCTGTCGAGCGTCCGCGGCCCAGGTCTCCAGTCGGGTCCGCAGCGCCCTCGCCTCGTCCTCGCCGCGGCACGCCATGCGCAATACCAGAGTCGAAACTTCGGCATCGAGGACCGCACTGGCGCTGTCGACGGAACCGGAGAGCGCGCCACCTGGCAGCCAACCGGCGATGCCGGTGACGTTGTGGGACCAGGACCAGACCGGCCCGGTCGCTCGGAGACCCTCGAGGGTCTGCGAGACGTCAGGATCATCGAGAAGTCCCGCCACATCGCCGCGACGCACCGCAGCGAGACCGGCAAGCGCGGCGTCGGTGCCCAGCCAAAGCACCCCGCCGCCGGGCGCGACCACTCGCCAACGGGCTTCTTCACCAGGCAGGGCCAGGAGCACAGACGGACCGCTGGCGTATCGTACGAGCGAAACCTTGCGCTCCGCCGCCAGACGCGCCGGGATGGACTCCGGGTCGGCGACCTCGACAAGAAGCGCAACTCCGCCGCCGCTGCGGGCCAGGACCGCCTGTGAGCCCGTCGGATCGCCGACGCCGAGCGCGGCCAACAAGCCGAGCGGCGCGAGGGCACGACGGGTCGCCACCGTAGTTGCGCGTTGCTGCAGTTCATCGACGGCGTCCAGGTGAATGCCGACGACTTGCTCAGTAGTTACAGGGATGTCGGCAAGCAACGGTCGCTGCGCCTGGGCGCGCCAGCGAATGGAGCCAACCGCGATCCCGCCGACCAGCAAGATGACCAATACGATCGTCGCCCGCCACGGCAGCCCGATCCCCGCCGTCCGGTCTCGCTGTACAAGCCAGGCGATGCCCGTTCCGACGCCGTAGAGCAGCACCAGCGGCCCGCTCAGCAGGGCCTGATTGAGAGGATCCGGCGTCGGCGTCAGGATCGCGCCGATGATGAACGCGATCACCACCCAGTATCGGTAGAAGGATAGAAAGCCGCGCGCGGTCGACAGCCCCAGGGCGGCCAGCACGTACATCACCACGGGCAACTCGAAGACCAGGCCAAAGGCGAGCAGCAGCCACAGAGAGAACGAGTACGTGCTCTCGAGCGTCGGCTCCAGGCTCATGCCTGGTGCTTCCAGCGTCATCTTGACGAGGAAGTCAGTCATGAAGGGCAGGACGGTCGCGTAGCAAAACAGCGCGCCAACCAGGAAGAAGGCTACCGTGCCAACGACTACCGGCACCATCATACGGCGCTCTTTGTCGACCAGGCCTGGGGCGACGAACGCCCACGCCTGGTAGAAGACGTACGGGCTGGCGACAAATATGCCGCCAAAGAGCGCGATCTTGATGTAGACGCCGATGCCCTCGGTCAGCTTCAAGGCCTTGATAGAGAAGACCCCGTTGTCGGCGAGCGCGCCGCGCACTGGGCTGCTGAGCCACTCGAACAGCTCGATGTGGAAGGTCCAGGCGACGAAAAAGCCCAGGATGATCGCGATCGCCGCCCGCAGCAGTCGGCCCCGCAGCTCGCGCAGATGGCCGCCAAAGGGCATCTGTTCCGGCTCCATGGTGGCCTCGTTGCCCGGTAGACGTTCGCTCATGAGTCCCTTGCGCCGGTGTCCCCGCTACCACCGCTGTCGACTGTGTCCTCGCCGTCGCCGTCGCCGCTATCGGCGGCTCCCTGCGGTCCGGACTCCTCCGTCCGTCGGCCGTCGCCGTTCTGGCTGTCGCCGTTCTGGCTGTCGCCGTTCTGGCTGTCGCCGATCTGGCTGTCGCTGGTCTGGATCGGTGCGGCGCTGGCCACCCGCGTGGGCGCCGCAGCGCGGGCCCGTGTGCCAGCAGCCCGGGAACGGTGGGCCTCCAGCATCGCCCGGCCGAGATCTTGTTCCTGCTCGATCGGCGCGGGGGCAGGAGCCAAGCTCACGTCGTGGCTCGTCTCGATCGACGCGCGGTCCCCCACTGCAGCGTATGGGGCCGTCGCGTACACTCGCTCCCAGGCTAACGGCCCTTCGGAGCTGGTGGTGGCCGCTCGGTTGGTCGTGCTGGCCTGCGCCGCGGCCCCTGGCCGCTCCGTCAATCCCTCGCCGGCGTCTTGGCCCTCGTCGTCGTCGTCGTCGTCGTCGTCGTCGTCGAAGTGAATGCCGGGGTCGGGCTTGCGAGCGCGCGCCTCCGCGGTGATGGCGTCTCGGGTCGCGTCGCGTTGGCTTTTGCTATGTGTGGGCGCGGTTAGGGCTTCCTTCTTGGGCGTCGCCCCGCCCTCGACGGCTCGTGGTTCGCGGCGCAGCTCGTCGCTCAAGTCTGCTTCGCGAACCAGGTCGTCTACCGTGCGTTGAAACTCGGCCTGCGCCACGTTGGCAGCGCGGCGCAGATCGCGCAGACCAGTTCCTAGCGATCTTGCGACCTTTGGCAGCTTCTCGGGGCCGACGAAGATCAGCGCAATGATCAAGATCACCGCCAACTCTGGTCCGCCGATTCCGAACACGTGGTCACCCTTGGTTCGAGCCGGCCGCCGCGGCCGCCATGGCCTCAGTCCTGCCCGTCGCCTCAGCGGCTCGCTGGCCCGCAGGGAGGCGAATGGACAGTGTCGCATCTGGCCGACGGCAGCGCCAGCCTCGCTGACTCGGGCCGCCAGCCTCGCTGACTTGAGTCGATCGGGCGCGATCGCTGGGCGGCCGGCCCAACGATCGCACGGCAGCTATCGGCCCCAGGCGACCGCGCCTTTGCCGCCGAGGGCCTTGCGAGCGATCAGCCCCACGACGCGGGGATCGTCACGCCGCCTGTCTTCGGCGTCCGCGAGCTCGGGCACTCCCTCAAGCGCTCGTCGAAGCCCGCGCCGGAAGTTGCTGCGTGCGCCGTAGAGGAGGTCGCAGATGCGCAGCCTGAGGCTATGACCCACCAGCCAGCGCTCCGCCGTGAGTTGCCGGTCGAACGCCTCATCGAGGTCGGCGATTCGCCCCGCGAAGCGCGCTGCCTGCATGTGGGCGCCGCGATCGATCGCGTCGCGGCCGCTCGCGTCGATCAGCAGGGGCGCCAAGCGCGACGTGCAACTTGATTCGAGCTGGTCCAGGCCGGTGCGCACCATTGAGCCTGGCGGCATCCACCAGGCCGGGGCGTCGGGAAGCGGTTGGTCCGCCGTTGTGGACGGTTCGAGCGCGCCGGCGACCAGCAGCCGCGCGACGAGGTGGCCATCAAACTTCAGCTCGCGCTCGATCTTGCGCATGACCCAACCGGGCCGGTCGAAGCCGTGCGCCGCGTCGTAGAAGAAGATCGTGTCGAACGACGACGGGCCAAATGCTGCATCGCCGTAGGGCTTGTCGACCAGGGTCAGTCGTCCGGAAGCCTGCGGGCTCGCCTGGGCGTGAACATCTACGAGCCGCTCGGCGCTCAGGTCGGTGACGGACACCCAGTGCCCCGCTTCCGCCAATTGCAGCGCCAGATCGATGCGCGCCTCGCCGGCGAATAGAAGCCGATCACCCGCCAGGGCGAGCCCTTCGCGATCGAGAGCGGGCAAAACGATGGCGCTGGCGTCGGCGTCGGCGGCGTAGCCGGGAGTTGGCACGGCGCGATCGCGGCGGATACCTTCGAGCTCTCGGCGCAACTGGACCATCAGGGCTCCATCGCGGCGCGGCGCGCGGCAGATCGATCCCGCCGCGGCGCTGTCGAGGCTAGGCCTTCGGCGCTGACTTGGCTTCCTTGGCCGCTGCGCGGCTCTCCTCGAGCTGCCGCTGGGTGCGGATCACCTTCCTGCGGCGTCCTTCCTTCTGACGCATCTTCGTGGTCTTGCTTCCCTTTCCCATGGTCCTCTCCAGACGCCACAGCGGCGTTTGTGCCGGCGACTGCGACGCGACGTTTCCAACCGGGAGACGCCAAGCGAGGTCGATGCGTGAGCGCGACCCTCAGGTCGAACAGGCGTACCAACGCCCAGCGGCGCGCGGAGCCTAGACCGGTAGGCGGCCGACGGTCAATGTTGGCGCGCCATCCGTGCGGCGGACACGAGCGATCGCCAGCGGTCCGTCGTGGGTTCGTGCCAGTACCGCGGCGCCGTCGTCGACCGCTTCGATTGCCAGGATGCGGCGCGCGCCTTCGATGGCGAGGGGCCGGTCGGCACGCAGCCGCGTCGCCTCGACGCCAAGCAGCAGCGCGTCAACTTGGTCGTCGTCTTCGCGGGGAACCGCGGCAAACCACAGACGACCGTTCACCGCGTCGAATGCCCAGGCCCGATCCAAGACGAGCGGCTCGGATGGCGCGAAGCGACGCCGGAGATCCGCAGAGGCAAATACGATGCGATCGTCACGCAGCACCAGCAGCGACGGTCCGTCGTAGACCTGGTCTCCCGCGAACGCGTCGTGCCACGAGTAGCGCACGAATACACGTTGCGACTCACGCCAGGCGATGGCGCGGGTGAAGCGCGCCACCGGTTCCTCCAACTCGATCTGATCCCAACTCGCAGCCTGCTTGCCTGTCGCCTCGAAGCGGGCCGCTGCCCAGGCCCGCCGACTGCGGGCGGCGATCGTGGTCGTCGCCAGCCAGGCGCCGTCGCCGCCTTCGATCGGCGTCGCGCCGGCCAGGGGCGGCTTGCAGCGCTCTTGGCTGCGCACCTCGAGTCCATCGAGCGAGACGCGGGTCAGCGAGACCGAACCCTTCGTCGCGCCCTCGCCGTGGCTCAGGAGCGACACCCATCCGCCGGCGACATCGAACCCCGCTTGGACGAGCTGCTCGCTGGGACGCAGCAATTCGGTGAGCGCGCGCGCGTCGACGATCTCCGGCGGCTGGCCCGGGGGCTGGTCGACCACGACGAGGCGCCCGGCGGAAAACCCGACCAGCCGGGTGCGCCCGTCGAAGGTGCTGATTCGGGCGGTCGGCCGCGGATCCAGGGCAAAACCTTCAGGCAGAAGGAAGGGGGCCAGGCCCTGGCTATCGAGGTTGACGGCGAGCCACAGACGCCCTTGCACGACGATCATCCTGCCGAGGGAGACGCCACATGCGATGGGTTCTTCGCCAATCCGATGACCGAATGGCGGTACAGGTGCCCCCCGCAGGGAGCGCTTCGCGTGTTCGTGCCACCGCAGCCCGAGCGGGGCCGCCTGATCGGCTGCCGGCCCGTCCAGGCCCTTGAGCGCCTCGAAGGCCCGTCGCGCGGCGAAGAGGCGGCCTGCCTCGAGAGCCACCTCGAAATCGTTGACCAGCCGCTCCGTGTTGCTCTGGCGTGCCAGCAGCATGGCCACGCGCTCCCGCAGCGCGCGGATTTCGGCCCCGGCCCCGGCCTCGCTAGCGCTCGCGGTCTCTTCGTTGAGCGCGCTGGCCGCCGCCTCTAGGTTGCCGGCGTCGATCAACGCGGTCGTGGTCTCGACCAATCGCGTCTCGCGCTCAGCGTCTCGCCGTCTTGTCGCGGCTACGGCGCGGGCGCGAACCTGGGTCGCGACGCCAACGACCTGCCACGCCTCGGGCAGCGCGCGCCACAGCGCTTCGACGCGGTCGGGCAGGTCGGCGTCGGCTGTCCCGGCGTCGCGTACTGCGGGCCAGACAGACACGAGCTCGCACAGCGTCCGGACGGCATCCTCGTGCCTGGCCAGATCACCGATTGCCGCGCTCGCCTCGATGAGGGCCGCGAGCCACGGCCTCGTCGCCGCCGCCTCGCTCAGGGACTGCGCCTCGTATCGATCGACGAGGGCCGCCGCCGCTGCCGCCCCTCCGGCCTCGCCGGTCGCCGCGCCAACCTCTTCGGCTGCAGCGAGATCGACTCGGCGCTGGTGGTGGAGCTGTCGCCGCTCGAGGTTGGCGAGCACGTATGTGTCACTGTCGACGTGCGCATGCAGATCGACCAGGGCGCGGGCTGCCTTGATCGCGCCGTCCAGGTCTTCGTCGTCGAGAGCCGCCTCGATCGCCTGCCGCAGCGCGGCCGCGCTGGCCCGACCCTGCGCCAGTGAGATCACGGACTCGACACCGCGAAACGCGCCACTGCCGCCATACAGAGCGCGGCAACCGTCGAGCAGCGCCGCCGCCGTGTCCAGGTCGCCGGCCTCGGCGGCCGCCAGGGCTGGCGCAACCGCGAGGCGGCATGCATGCATATCGTCATCGCGCAGCTCTGCGAGCAGCTGGCTCGCTGGGTCTGCTGCGGTCAGTTGATCAGAATGATCTTCAAGGAGGCAGAGCGCCTCTTCGCGTCGGCCGGCGTCCGCAAAGCGGCGAGCGACGCGCGCGAGGCTTTGTGGTCGACCCCATTCCCGGGCGAGCGACTCGTCGAGCTCCTCGGCGCGGGCGTGGCCCGCCTCGGTCGCCGCGAGGGCGACTCGGTCCGCCAGCTGCAGCGGCGGTCGGTGGGCAAGCGCGACACAGGGGTCAAACTCGCCGTCATCAAGCCACGCGGCGACCTCGTCGAACTGGCCGTAGCGCTCGACCAGGAACGCGGCGTATCGGTCGGTCCACTGCGCGGCCTCCCGCTCACTGGCACGCCGCACCGCTTCACGATACAGCGCTTGCGCGGCCTCGAAGTCGTACGCCTCTTCGGCCTCTTCGCCGGTCTGCCACAGAAGCGCCGGCTCGGCGCCCCCCAGCCCGTCGGGCAAGGCCGCGCCCGCGGCGAGCTGAGGCCGCACGAAATCACGCAGACGGATCTTGGAGCGCGTTCGAGCCATCAAGATGGAGTCTCCGGCGCTGTCGGCATGTGCCGACCTCTCGCCGCGTCGATGTGTATGGGTGCGGCGGTCGGCGGGTCAGGGCAGACAGGCTCCGCCTTGGCAGGTGTTCCCCGCGCCGCAGTCTGTGCCGTCGTCGGCGGTCACGTGAGCGCAACCTCCTGGGTTCGCGCAGCTATCGATGGTGCATGGATCGGCGTCGACGCACGAAAGCGCCTCGCCCACAGCGCAGGCCTTGTCGCCGCACGCACCGTCTCCTGTGCAGTCGTCGTTGTCGTCACAGACGGCAGTGTTGGCGACGTGGGTGCAGCCGCTCTGCGCCGCACAACTGTCGTCGGTGCAGCTGTTGCCGTCCTCGCACTGCGCGGCCACGTCGATGGTGACGCCGCTGCAAAGACCAACCGCGCAGATGTCGCTGTCCGTGCAGGCGTCGTCGTCGTCGCATGACGCGGTGTTGTCCACGTTGCTGCAGCCTTTGACTGGGGCGCAGGCGTCGTCCGTGCAGACGTCGTCGTCGTCACAGGCCCCGTCGTTGGCGTCATACGCGCAGCCGCCCTGGGCCTCGCAACTGTCGGTCGTGCATGACTGGCCGTCGTCGCAGTCCACCGCCGCGCCGGCGACGCACGCGCTGTCCGCGCAGGCGTCGTTTGCCGTGCAAGCGTCGCCGTCTGTGCATGCCGCCTCGTTCTTGAGGTGGCTGCACCCCTCCTGATCGACGCACGCGTCGTCGGTGCAGGCGTTGCCGTCATCGCAGTCGGTGGGCCCGCCGCCCGTGCATTGGCCCGAATCGCAATGATCACCGCCGCTGCACGGGTCGCCGTCGTCGCAGCTGATCGAACCGGCCGCCGGCGCACCCTTGCATCCTTGCGCGCCGCACGCGTCGTCGACCGTGCAGACGACCCCGTCGTCACACGCCGTCCCGACCTCGGCTGGCCCGCCGCCGCCGCAGGCGCCGTCGCCGCAGTGATCGGCCGCCGTGCACGGGTCGCCGTCGTCACAGCCCACTGTCGCCGCTGCCGGCATCGCCACGCAGCCTTGTTGGGCGTCACAGGCATCCACGGTGCAGCCGTTGCCGTCGTCGCAGACCAGCGGTTCGCCGCTTTGGCAGGTGCCATCCGCGCATGCCCCCGCCAGCGTGCACGGATTGCCGTCGTCGCAGTCGGCGGGCGTCGTCGCGGCGGCCAGCGCTACGTGCGCGCAACCGCTCCAGGGCACACAGGTGTCGGCTGTGCAGTCGTTGCCGTCGTCACACGCGCCTGCCACGGTGACCTCGCACGCCAAGGGCACGCACAGCGTTGTTTCCGGGTTGCACGCCTGGTCACCGGCGCAAGCGACGTCGCTGGCGCACTCGACGCAGCTGGCGCCGACCTTCTGGCACAGGGCGAGGCTGTACACGTTGGAGTCTCCGGTGAAACCGTTGACCCGCACGTAGACCTTCATGGTCGCATCAGCGGTCCAGACGATCTGCTCGGGCGCCTCCTTGGTCGCAGAGGTGGCCACTGGCTTGCTGAACTTGCCGGCCTTGTACAGGCGCATGTCCAGATCGCCCATCTTGTGTACGAAGTCGGCGGTGACCGTGATCGTCTCGCCCTCAATCGCCTCGATGACGTACCAATCGTACTCCAACGGACACAGCGAGAGGTCCGTCGTCGTTCCCTGCCACAGCGGCGCGGCGATCTGGGGCGAGTTGTTGGGTTCGAGCGCATCGGACAGGCACAGCTCGATGATCTCGATCGATTTCGAGTTGCTGTTGTTCTTCTCCTGGCTCTCGGCCACCTCGTCCTGGCTGTCGGCCGAGACGATGACGTAGGCCGGACCCGGCTTGGCATCCACCGGCACGATCACCTTGTCGTCGACCGCGACCTCGGCCTTGCCGTCCAGTCCGGCGTCCAGCGCCTTCTCCAGCATGAGCTGGTCGCCCCCGTCGAGCACTGCATCCGTCGAGAACCAGTAGCCGTAGTGGAAGGCGCCCGAGCTGTCCTTGCACTCGTTGCGCATCTTGACGGTCAGGTATGCGTCCTCGCCCTGGACCACCTGCTCGGGGAAGATGCTCTGGACCTCAGCGAGCAGGTCGACGCCGGTGCCGCCGTCGACCTTCAACGTGTAGGCAAAAGCCTGCGCCGGCTTCTGTCCAGGCGTCTTGTACGAAACCCGAACAAGGTAGTTGCCTTCTTCTGAAGCCTTGAAGTCCAGGGTGCCGTTGCCGGGGAGCACCTTCAGCGGCGGCTCGTTGGGCTTGCCGAAGACCTCGAGCTTGAACGCGGCGCCCGGGTGGTTGAAGACCAACGGAATGCTCTCGTCGGCTTCCATGTCGAGCGAGAACCAGTCCTCGTCGCCCAAACACAGGCTGAGATTGGACAGGCCGCAGGCGATCTCGGCGGCTGCTTCGGCGCTGTTGTTCGATTCGAAATAGTCGGCCATGCAGACGTCGCTTGGGTCGGGTTCGTCGACGCCGATCACCAGATCGTAGTCCTTCGGTGTCGTCAGGCCGCCGACCTCGGGCAGCACGTAGACGTGAATGTAGAAGAGCCCGCCGACCTGCAGGTAGGGGATCAGCGCCTTGGTGGCCGAGGGATTGGCCGCGCCGGCGATGACGCCCGTGCCGCTGCCGTCGATGACCTGCACGCCGATCAGGCCGTTGCCCTGCTTGTAGGTCCACTTGATGTCCACAGAGAAGGCCTTGCCCTGGGGCAGCTCGATTGCGAACCAGTCTTCCAGACCAGGACAGACGTTGAGGCCTTCGTGGGTCGCGCTCTTCGATGCCAGCTCGGCCGCGTCGCCGACGGTGTGGTTGCCCGAGAAGACATCCGGGGCGCACGAGATCTGTGTACTGAGCTGCACCGTATTGGCGATCACCGTGTTGTTGTTCTCGACGGTCTCGGCGACGACATCGTCGGCGTCGATCAGCACACCAACGTAGTACTTGCCGCCCTCGATTTGCGGCAGAATCAGGTGCTCGCTGACCAGCGCCGTCTCGGTCGCCGTCAGCCCCGCCGGCAGCGCCACGTCCTTGATGGGCGTGTCGTCGGCGTCGATCTGCGCGTCCGTCGACAGCATGTAGCGCAGCGTGAACTCTCCGGCGTCGACGTTGCCCAGGTTGGTCAACTTCAGCGACGATTTCAGGAGCCCGCCCGGGAACGTCGCCGCCGGACCAACGGTGAGGTGGCTGCCGATCAGGTCGACGCCATCGTCGGGCGGCACCACCTCAATGAGGAGCTTGTAGTGCGCCTGCGCGAGCGGGGTATGCGGGTAGACGTGGATCAGCCAATCACCGCTCTCAGGCGCCGTCAGCACGATCGCTTTCTTGTACAGGCCGAGACCCTTGACCGAGTCGACCACCTTTGAGCCATCGGGTGTCACCAGATCGATGTCGATGTCCGCAGGAACGGCATCCACCCACAGCGCAGCGCTCGCGTTGAGCGTCACGAAGAGAGAGTGCCCCTTGGTCACGGGGACCTTGAACCAGTCGTGATCGCCACACGAACCCAACGCTTCGGTCTCGCCAGGCTCCAAGGCCACCGCGTCTGCAGCGCTGTTGTTGTTCTGGCCCTCGCCGTCCCACGCGTCCTCGAAACAGCCGCCCTTCGCCTCGAGCACCTTCAGCGGCTCCGCCGACCAGGCGATGTTGTTCGCCTTGTTGATCTCAGCGGACTCCTTGCCGTCTGCGTCGAGGTGTACGCCCACGAAATAGCTGTCCACCGTGTGGTCCAAGCCGAGCGGAACGACGATTGTCTCGACCCGATAGTCGACCTCTTGCCCTTCCACGCCGGTCTCCTGGGCGGTCGCCACCAGGACCGCGTCGATCGCCAGCCCGGTCGGTGACAGCAGATAGGCGGTCGTCGTCGCGCTGGAGCCGGTCGTGCCGTTGTTGATCACCTTGTGGCTGACCTTGACCTCGTTGCCGGCGATGACGCTCGATGGGTGGAAGCCGATCGACGCAGGCATCACATCGACGTTCGCCGTCTTGGAGACGATCAACGGCGAGAAGCTCTTGACGTTGTTGCCTTCGTTCAGCTCAGAGATGACGTTGTCGGGATCGAGCAAGAGATAGAGGTGCCAGTCCTGCGCGGGGGTGTTTTGGTTGATCGTGATCTGCAGCGAGCCATCGAATTGCTCGCCAGGCGCCAACGGCGGGATCGTCGTCGATGTCTGGTTGATGACGCATTGGGTCTTCGATAGGCTCTTCGTTGGGCAGAAATAGACGGTCGCAGGGAACTGGGGCGTCGCCTGCGTGCCCAGGCTCTTGACGCTGTAGGTGACGTTGACCGAGCCCTTGAGGTACGAGCCCTTGGGTTTGACGTTCATGTCGAGGATCGCCAGGTCGACTCCCTCTTCGATCACCGTCTTGAGGCACAGGGCCTCCGTGCTGATGCCCGTATTGTTCGACTCGTCCGACTCAGCGACGACCTCGAAGAGATCGATGCGGGCGATCAGCCAATAGCAGCCGTCCGGCTCGGAAGGAGCAGGGAATCCTTTGAAAATCGGCAAAAATGCGCCAGGGGCGAGGCCGATCACCGAGCTCGTCGAGAGGTCGGTCAGCATCAAATCCTGCTCGTCAAAGCCGGGCTGTCCGGGCTCCAGATCAGGATTGAAATCGAGCTTCTTGTCCGTCGAGAGGAAGACGCCGAACTTGAAGTTCTTTGCCTCGCCCTGACCGCCATTCTGGATCTGCAGCTTGAACGTCGTGGTGTCGCCCGGCGAGTAGGTCTTGGTGCTGTCGAAACCGGGGGCGGTGATCGTCAGGTCCGCTTTGGCCGCAACCTTGGTGTCGATCGAGAGGAGGCTTGATGCAAACCCGACGTTGTCTGCCTTGTTGATCTCGCCGACGATGCCCTTGTCGTCCACTCGGACGAAGACAAAGTAGTTGGCGTCCGCGAGCCCCCCGGGCACCGTGAAGGTCACCGGATTGGCGACGTCGTAGATGTAGAGCGCGGTGGTTGTCTCGCCGCTATCCATGCCGGGGTGATCCAGGCCCGTCACCCGCAGATCATCCTTGTCGAGGGTCGCGTCGAGCGACAGGTAGACGCCGGTCTCGAACGGCGCCGCAACTTTGTCGCCATCGTTGCTGATCGTGAACGTCAGCTTGACCTCGTCGCCGTGAGCGACAATCTCCGGCGTGATCATCGTCACCGGGCCGAGCGAAATTGCTGACGGCTCTTGCGCCGAGATGTGCACCAGCGCCTCGCCAGCGACCTTCGGGTTGACCTTCCATGCCACCGTGACTTTCGCCGAATAGTCCGCCTTGAAGTTGTAGGTGTGCGAGATCACATCCGTTGTGTGCAGGGTCTCGGGGTCGCTGAAATCGTCGTCGGTGTGTTGGACTGTGGCGCTCGCGAAGCCATCGCCGAACTCATAGGTGATGAAGACATCTCGCACATCGACATCGCCGAGCTCGAGCGAGAATTCCACCTTCAGAGGCACGTTGCCCGACAAGGGCGTCGCCGTCAGGACCGGCTGGATGTCGGGCTTCTTCTGGATGTCCTCGACGGGCACGTCGGTCGTCCCGTCGCTGCTGGTGTCGGCTGCCGGCGACGTGTCGACGGTATTCGAACAGGCCGCCAGGGCGCAGACTGCGAGCGCGGCCAGTGCGGCGGGCGGGAAACTCAGCAAGCGGCTTTGCATGGACTCACCCGAGGTCATCAGACAGCCGCGTCACGCGATCCCTTCGGTCACACGCGCGCGGGCATCTCTATAGAGGAGCGGATCGCCTGGATCGAAATGCGGGCGCCACGCCCAGCGCGCCCAGCCCATGACCAACAGCGACGCCGCCCCCCGGCTGCGCGATTGTGCCACAATGCCTGTCCGCGGCCATCGACCGGGACCCACTCTCGGCTGCAGTATATGCACTCCGGGCGGCGACTTCCAAGCGCCGCAGCCTGCGGCCGGATGGGATGCCACAAATCGAGGGCGCGCAGTGTGGTCGTCTGGCGGCCCGGGCGTCGCCTCCTGGCCCCGCGAAAAGGAGCGCCGCCATGTCGGCCGAAGAAGGCGAGGATCGGGTTGAGCTGGCCGACAGCGCGCCCGCACGCGCTGCAGCACAGGTAGTTGCCGGGTTGCGCGCCGCCGGCCACGCTGCGTGGTGGGTCGGTGGCTGCGTGCGCGACCTCGCGCTCGGCCTGCCGCCAAAGGACTACGACGTCGCGACCAGCGCGCTTCCCGCCGACGTCGGCCAGATCTTCTCGCACGTCGTTGAGGTCGGCGTCGCTTTCGGCGTCGTCCGCGTCCGCGAACGACCCGCGAGCGGTGGCAACCGCGTTGAGATCGAGGTGGCGACCTTTCGCGCTGACGGCGGCTACAGCGACGGGCGCCACCCCGACAACGTGCGGTTCACCGACGCGCGCGAGGATGTAATTCGCCGTGATTTCACAATCAACGGCCTGCTCCTCGATCCCCTCGGCGAAGATGGCGGCCTCGCACGCAGCGGGCGGATCGTCGACTTCGTCAGCGGGCTCGACGACCTACGAGCCGGCGTGTTGCGCGCGATCGGTGACCCCGACGCCCGCTTTGAGGAGGACGCTCTGCGCTTGCTGCGCGCCGTACGCTTCGCCGCCCGCTTTGGCCTCACCATCGAAGCAGCCACCGCCGCCGCGATCTCCGGACGCGCCGCGACCCTTACGCGCGTCTCCGCCGAGCGCATCCGCGACGAACTCGGCGCCATGTGCGGCGGACCTGACCCCGTCGGCGCGGTCTCGCTCCTGGGTCGATTCGGCCTGCTTGAGCCGTTGTGGCCCGCGCTCGCACGGATGGACCCCGGCCTCCGTCTCGCCTCGGCCAGGTTCGCCGCCGCCAGCGCTGCCCTCGCCGCAAGGCCGCCGCCATCGCGACCGCAGCAAGGCGGCCTGGCCATGGCCACCACAATCACCTTGCCGCTCGGGTTCGCCCTGATCTTCGCAGACCTGGTCGCGCCGCACGCGGCTGCCCCCATCCCGCTCGCCGATCTTGCTGCTGCGCTGCGCCTGTCTCGAGCCGACGGTCGGACGCTCGCCCACCTGGTCGTCGTCGCGCACGAGCTGGCAGCCCTCGCCGCCGATCCGCCGACCGGGCCCGTGTCGTTGTTCGGCGGCGTGCCCGTGGCCGTCGTCAGGTTGTTGCGTGACGGGCATGGCGACGCAGCCCTGGTGGCCGCGCTCGCCGATCCGGCATTGACGACGCGGCAGCGCGAACAGCTCCTCGCCTGGCGGGCTTGCCGCGCGTCCGTACCCGCCTCCGGGTGGTGTCCTGACCTGGTTGTGGACGGTCGTGCCTTGCAGGCCCTTGGTCGTCGCCCGTCGCCGCGCTTCAAGCTCGCCCTGTTGGCCGCAGAAGACGCTCAGATCGCTGGCGAAGATCCGCTCGCGGCCGCACTCGCCGCGCTCGACCTGACTCTTCGCTGACCGAGCTTCAGGGCGGCAATGGGCAGTCGAACCGCTCGGCTGCCAGTCGATGATCGAGACGGATCGGCCGCCGACGGACAGGCCTCGCAGTGAGGGGCGCGCAGCTTGCGCGCCGCGATCAGGATGGCCCCGCTGACGACAAGTGCGGCGGCGATCGCGTCGATTATCTCGCTCATCGTCTCCCTCCGTGCATCAAGCCATGCCCAGCAGGCTGCCGACCTGGTAGACGCAAAAAGACGCCAACCACGCCGCGATGTTCAGGTATGCCAGCGCAAACAGCGGCCATCTCCAACCGTTTGTCTCACGTCGAATGACCGCCACCGTGCTCGCGCACTGCAGGGCGATCGCGAAGAAGACCATCAGCGACACCCCGACCAGCGGCGTCATCCCACTGACTCGAACCAGCGATTGACCGACTCCGGCTGAGTAGTCTTGCGAATCCAGATCGTCATCGCCACGGCCATAGACCCGGCCCAGCACGGGAATGACCACCTCGCGCGCCGCGAACGAACCGATCAGGCCGATGCCGATGCGCCAGTCGAAGCCTAGCGGACTGATCACAGGCTCGATCGCCCTGCCCAATCGACCCGCGATGCTCCTCTCAAGCTGGGCCCGACTCACCAGATGGTCGGTGAGCATCTCGATGCTGGCGGCAGGTGCGCTGGGGGCAGCGACCCGTGCTGTTTCGACCATCTGATCACGCTCGGCCACGGTCGGCTCCCACCGCGGGAAGGTCATCAGCGCCCACAGAACGACCGTCAAGGCGATGATGATCGTGCCGGTGTCCCGCACAAAGAGCCAGACGCGGTCCCAGACGGCGCGCCCCACCGAGCGCAGGCGCGGGCGGCGATAGGGTGGCATCTCAAGCAGCAACGCGGAGCTCTGACCGGGCGCGATGCCGCGCCGCAGCACCAAGGCCGCGACCAGCGCGAGCACCACACCAAAGAGGTACATCCCTGCGATGATCAGACCCCCGAGGGAAAGAAAGCCGAGCACGCGGGCGCTACCCGCGAAGACGGCTGCGATCACCATCGTGTACACGGGCAGTCGGGCCGAGCAGGTCATGAGCGGCGCCACAAGCATCGTCACTAGCCGGTCGTTGCGATCGGGCAGGGTGCGCGTCGCCATGATGCCCGGCACGTTGCATGCCATCGAGCTGAGCAGCGGCACGAAGGCCTTGCCTGGCAGGCCGAAACGGCTCATCACGCGGTCGATGAGGAAGGCCGCCCGTGCCAGATACCCCGTGTCCTCAAGCAGCGCGATGCCGAGAAACAGCACCGCGATCTGCGGCACGAAGATCAGCGTGCCGGCGATGCCGGCGACGACGCCATCGATAAGCACCGAGCGCAGCAGACCGGCCGGGAGCGCCATCTCGATCCAGCCCGAGAGCACCGCGCCGATGTTGTCCACCCCTGCCATCACCGGCTCGACCCAAGCGAAGACCGCCTGGAACAGGATCGCCATCGCCAGGACGAAGAGCAGCAGGCCGCCCACGGGGTGCAGAGCGACGCGGTCGATTCGATCCGTCCAGGTTCGCAGACGCGCGACCGGTCGTCGCATCGTTTGGGCCAGGAGCTCGTCGATGCGGGCAAAGCGCGCCTCGATCGCCAGGCGCCGGAAGTCGGGTTCGGACGGCGAGCTTCGCGGGAACGCGGCGGCGAGGCGCGTTCCGAGGCCCGGCTCGAGCCGCTCGACCACGTTGGGCTCGGTTGCGAGCCACCACAGGATCTCGCCGTCTCGATGATCCGCCCCCGAAGGACCGATCAGCTCGCGCGTGCGGCCGATCGCTGTGCGAACCTCGGCGGGCCAGTCGGTGTCCGCGATCCGCTCACCTTCACCGGCGATCACTGTGGCGATCGCGGCTTGCAGCGCCTCCACACCCTGGCCGCGTCGGGCGACCATCGGCACGAGCGGGCAACCGATCAGACGCTCAAGGGCGGCGACGTCGAGGGTCACCCCCGTCTCCTCCAGCCCGTCCATCATGTTGAGCGCGCCCACCACTGGGACGCCCAGCTCGGCGACCTGGAGCAGCAGATGCAGGTTGCGCGCAAGGTTGGTGGCGTCGAGTACGACGACGGCGACGTCGAACGGCCGCCCGCCGACGCGCCCCACCAACGCGTGGTGGGCGATCTCTTCCTCAGCGCTGTGTGCGGACAGGCTGTAACAGCCTGGCAGATCGTGGACCTGCCATCGCTCTCCGGTGGCGGTCACGTGAACGCCGCGGCGGTGCTCGACGGTGATGCCGGGGTAATTGCCGACGTGCGCGCGCGCCCCGGTCAAAACGTTGAAGAGCGTTGTCTTGCCGGTGTTCGGATTGCCCGCTAGCGCGATCTCCCACATCACGCAGTCGCTCCTGCCTGGACGATACGGATCGACGCTGCCTGGTCGCTGCGCATCGACAACACGTAGTCGCGCACCTGCAGCTGCAGCGGGCCGCCGAAGGGCGCGCGGCGCAGCACCAGCACCGGTGCGGCCGGGGTCAGGCCCAGCTCGACGATCCGGTCACCCGCGTACCCCTGCATCTCGACCTCGACGACGTGGTAGAGCATTCCAACCACAGCATCACAGAGGCGAATGTCTACCTGGGGGCTGTGCAATGACGCCTGCATCGATCTCCGTCACGCCCGGTCCTGCGGGGCTTGTGATAGCGATATTCAATTTCAATTAGGCTCGCCGTCAAGAGCCCATCGCGCGAGCCGATCGCATGTGCTTTGATATCAGTCGATTATGTCGTTTGTTTGGAACGAATGGATGGGCGCGTCGGCCGGCACCGTGGCAGCGAGGCGCGGCTAGGCTACCGGATCGGTCTTGGCTTTGGGCGGCGCCGCGGCTGCGGCATCGCTCGCGGCCTTGGTCGGCACGATGTCCTTGGCCTTGCGCCGGGTTGGGCCGCGCGCGGGCTTCGTTGGGCCGCGCGCGGGCTTCGACGGGGCTTTCGCCACGGCCTTACTGACGGCTGCGACCTCGACGGCTGCGACCTCGACCGCCGCGACCTCGACCGCCGCGACCTCGACCGCCGCGACCTCGACGGCTGCGACCTCGACCGCCGCGACCTCGACGGCTGCGACCTCGACGGCTGCGACCTCGACGGCCGCGGTCTCGACGTCAGGCACCTCGGCTGCGACCTCGACGTCAGGCGCCTCGGCGGCCGCGGCATCGCTTCGGCCTCGACCCGCGCCTCGGCCATCGCTCCCATCGGCGACGCCGTTGATCACGCTGCCCTCGCCCCACACCGGTCGCTCCTTGCCGTGCTTGCGCCGGTAGAGTTCATCTTCAGCGAGCTCGAGCTTGTGCGCTGTGACGATGTAGGCGCGTCGGTTGTGCTCCGACATGCGACGCGTAAAGCGAAGGTCATGCTCGCGCTCGAACACCATCCGCACCAGCTTGCGGCGCTCCCTCTCCAGGTCGGCGATCTGATCGCGCTCCTTGGTCTCCTGGCGCTCGGCGCGGGCCTTTTCGCGCTCGACGCGGGCCAGTTCGCGCGCAGCTTGCTCCTCGGAGGGCTCGCCTCGCGGCTGTGCCTGCGCCGGCGCCGGCGCAGGCGTCTCGACGCGCTCAGAGATAGGGGGCGGCTCTGGGGCGGCCTTGCGTCCCTTGCTGCTCGACGCCGCGAGGGCTGCTTCGGTCTCGGCCAGGCGCTGCTCCGTGCGGCGCAGCTTCGTCGACAAGCTCTGCACCTCTGCCTCGGACTTCTCCGCGGCAGATCGGGCGCTGCCAAGCTCTGCGCGTGCTTCGTTGAGTCGCTCGCGTGCCTCGCCCGCACCGCGCTCATTGCGGGCGTCGCCCTCGCGCGCTGCCTCCAGCTTCTTGCGCATCGACTCGGCGCGGCCCTGTTGCTTGGTTGCCTCGGCTTCCGAAGCGTCCAGGCGGCTCGCAAGGGACGACGTCTCCTCGCGCAGCTTCGCCCAGGCCATCCAGAAGTAGATCGCAATTGCGCCACTGCCCACGGCGACAGCAGCCAGTCCCATCACGTCCATGATCGTGGTCCTCCGCCCTGCGTGGATGCAGCTGCGCACTCTCCCAGCTCGGCCCGGGGTACTAGCACGGCGCCATTGCGACGACAACAATCGCAGCGCTGATCGCCTCTCATCGAGTGGCCGCTTGAGGCCGCGCCGCTGCTAGGAGATACTGCGGCCGACCGCGCTTCGCTCGGCCTCGCGGCTCTCGCGAGGCGAGACCGCGCGCGGACGGAAGCCGATGTGAGCGCGAGCCCGACCCATACCCGCCCGCCGGACGCGGCATCGCTGCCTCCCGCCGCCCGCGCCGCC
>CALGHC010000571.1 GCA_937915965.1 uncultured Myxococcales bacterium | reverse complement strand
CGCCCAAGCCGACGCGGCCCGCGCCGCGGCGCCCGCCGCCGACGTGACGCGCGATTTCAAGGGCGAGCACTTTGCCGCTGGCGAGGTCTTTCGCCTGCGCAGCAAGCCGGTCGCCATCGACGGGGCCGGCGTGCTGGTCACCCTGGTCAAGACCAGCTGGACGACGATGGAGAGGGCCAACGGCAAGACCACCAAGGAGGCGACCGCCGACATCCTGGTCCAGCGCGGCGACAAGACCCGCAGCGTGCGGGTCGATCAAGGCGACACCCGCACGGTGTTGGGCTGCAAGGTGACCGTCAACGACGCGGGCGAAGAGTACGTCGCAGACCAGCTCTTGTACCTGGCGTGGGTGGATCTGGTCGTCGTCGCGGCGCCCTGAGCCGCTGCGCGCCACCAAGCACACAACGACACGCCCGCCCTGCCGGGCGAGCCAATCCCCGCCGGCGACCTGCCGCCGGCCGACGAGTTCCGCATGTCTGAACCACAAGCCACCCGGCCACCGCCGTTGCGCTCGCTCAGCGGCATCAAGCCGACCGGGATGCCACACTGGGGCAACTACTTCGGCATGATCCAGCCGGCGTTGCGGCTCGCCGAGGAAGGGACGGGGCTGTACTTCATCGCCGACTACCACGCCCTGACCACGGTGCGCGACGCCCAACGACTGCGCGACGACAGCTACGGCATCGCCGCGACCCTGCTCGCCTGCGGTCTCGACCCCAAGTCCACGACGCTGTGGCGACAGAGCGACGTGCCCGAGGTCCAAGAGCTGACCTGGATTCTCTCGTGCGTCACCGGTTTCGGCTTGATCGAGCGGGCCCACGCCTTCAAGGATGCGCGCGCCAACGGCCGCGACGTCGGCTTTGGTCTGGTGGCCTATCCGGTGTTGATGGCGGCAGACATCTTGATGTTCGACAGTGACGTCGTGCCGGTCGGCAAGGATCAGGTCCAGCATCTTGAGTTCGCTCGCGACATGGCCGGCTATTTCAACGTGCAGTTCCTCGGTTCGTCGTGCCATGACAGCGAGGGCGCATGGGACGGTCGCGGGCTGAAGTTTCCCAAGCCAGTGGTCCAGAAAGCCGGCGCGGTGGTGCCCGGGCTGGATGGTCGCAAGATGTCGAAGTCGTACGACAATCACATCCCGATGTTCGCCTCGAAGAAGGATCTGAAGAAGCGGGTGATGGCGATCGTCACCGATTCCCTGGCGCTCGAGGAGCCCAAGGACCCGGTGGGCTGCACCGTCTACGAGCTGTACCAGCTCTTCGCCAGCGAGGCACAGGTGGCCGAGATGGCAGCGAAGCTGCGCGCCGGCGGCTACGGCTACGGCCACGCCAAGCTCGACCTGCTCGCGGCCGCGGAAGACACCTTCGGCGTGCTGCGCTCGCGTTATGACGCGTGGATGGCCGACCGTGACGCCCTCGAGGCGGTCTTGCAGGAGGGCGCGCTGCGCGCCCGCAGCATCGCCGCGCCGGTGATGGCCCGCGTGCGCGAGGCCGTCGGTCTGCCCGCGCGGCCGATGGGAGGCTGAACCGACCATGGACGGGAGACGCGAGGACAGCAAGGACGCGGGCGACGCCGGACGCGACGGACGCGGCGGACGCGACGACGACGCGCTCGAAGGCGAGGTGCTGCCCGCACCCAGGCCGCCTCTCGCCATTGAGGGCCGCAACCAGCGTGTACGCGTCGAGGTCGACGAGGCCGGGCACGGGCGCTTTGCCAGAGGCCCGACGAGGCCGAGATCGCCCCAGGCTGGCGCTGGCATGGCGCGCGTGGGAAGCGGCGGCTGCTCGATGGCGGTGTCACGCACGCTGCTGCGGATCGGTGTGGTCGGCGCCGTGGTGGTCGGGTTCATGTGGATGGTCGGTGACGGGGTCGGAGGCGTCGACGGCGCGATCGCCTGGCTGCGTGCCTCGGGCTGGCAGGGTCGGCTGGCGATCGTCTCGCTGTGCATGGCGGTGACGCCCATCTTTGTGCCCAATGGCCTGCTGGCGATCGGCCCGGGCTACCTGTGGGGGCCGGTCGAGGGGACGCTGTGGGTGGTGGTCGGCGCTACCCTTGGCGGTCTGGTCAACGTCGCCCTGGCGCGCCGCGTCTTCGGCGAGCGCGTCGCCGCCTTCATCGCCGGCAATCCCTTCCTGGCCGTGGTCGCCGATTCCATCGATCGGCGGGGGTTTCGCATCATCTTGGGGCTGCGTCTGTCGCCCGTCGTGCCGTTCAGCCTGCTCGCCTATCTGGCCGGACTGACTCGGATCTCGGCGTTGCACTTCGGCATCGCAGCCTTCGTCGGCGGGATCCCGTGGACGGCCGTCTACGCCACCGCGGGCTCGGTCCTCGCCGCCTCGAGCGCGACACCGGACCTGGGGTCGGCCGAGCTGGGCCCGTACGCGCCGTTGCTGCGCTGGGTCGGGCTGGGTGTGACGGTCGCGATCGCGCTGTGGGTCGGCGGCGTCGCCCGCCGCGACCTCGCAGCGATGCGCTCACGGATGGGCGACGGCTTGCCAGGCGCCAGCAGCGACGCCGGCAGCGGCAGCGGCAGCGGCAGCGGCACCGAGAGCCAAGGTGACGCCGACGGCGGCGACGGAATCGTCCAAAGCAGGGAGTTCTGATGGCCGGATCCGACAACGACCGACGCAGCGCCGGCCGCAAGCGCCGTACAGCGAGTGGCAAACCAAACGACGTGCCGGGCATCCCGCGCTCTGTCGGCCGCCCTCAGGGCCGGACCACCGTCTACCCCAGCCGCGACCTTGAGGCGCTGCGGGTCGGCTGGCTGCTCGAGCTAGCCGGCTGGATCCGCCACGGCCAGCTGCCCGCCCGTGTCGATCCGGCCGGCGTCGGCGCCCGCCTGCCGATCGTGGTCCTGCCTCATGCCAGCGAAGATCGCATCATCGCCCTGGAGCTGGAGGCCACAGTCCGCCG
>CALGHC010000570.1 GCA_937915965.1 uncultured Myxococcales bacterium | reverse complement strand
GACGCGTGTGGCCGTGGCCTGGCCGCGCGCCCTGGCGGCAGCTGGGAGATCGAGCCGATCGCCCGCCGCCACCTCTGCGACGTCGTCGCCAACGACCTGCAGGCGCAGATCGCCCTGGGCCATCTCGACGCCGGCCTCGCGAACCTCGCCGTGCGCTTGCGCCTGTGCGAAGGGCTCGCCTGCCGCCTGGCCGAAGCGGACGGTCGCGATGTGGTCGCCGCTCGCGACACAACCGCCGCTCTCCTGACCGTGTCGCGCAGCGAGCCCGACGTGACCGCGATGGCCCGCGAGATGGGTAACTGATGCCTGGAGGACGAGGTCGACGGAAGTCACACGAATTGGGCCCCGCGCGCCGCTCGTTCCAGAGCCAACCAGGATGCGTCGACAGGGGCACGCCGAACCGGGCACGCCGGCCCATGCAGCACATGACCCGGCACGCCGGCCCATGCAGCACCGGACCGGGCACGCCGGCCAATGCGGCGCCGGATCGGGCACGCCGGCCAATGCAGCCCCAGCGCCAACGAGCGGCCCGAGCGCCGACGACTCGCGCCGGGCGACGGATCCTGGCAGCATGCCGGGCGCGGGCAGCAAGGCCGCGATTCTTGCATGGCCTGCTGCCCTGCCGTAGTCTTGGGCGCTTTCCTGGCGCAGATCTGAGGTGTTACATGGTCCGTTCAGAGCTTGTCGAGCCTTCGGAGACGAACGCCACAATTGCACAACAAGCCTTTGTACTCATTGGCAGATATCGACTTCTGATCGGCGCCCTTGGGCTGCTCGTCGCGATCAGCGGCTGTAGCAGTGACGAGGAGAAGAAGGACACCGCGAGCGGCGCGGCGGACACATCTGAGGTCTCCCCGGTCGACGACACCGTCTCCGAAGATGACGCCACCGGCGGTGACGCAGACGATGTCGACCAGCCCGATGCGGCGACCGGGACCACCGACGTAGCCGTGACCGACACGGCCGACGACGGCGACGGCGCGGTCGTTATCCCCGACAGCTGCGTCGATCACTGTGGCGACTTCGACTTCGGCGCGACCTGCAACTGCGACGAGGCGTGTGCTGGAGCCGGCGACTGCTGCGACGACTACATGAATATCTGCCAGTTGGTGCCCGACGTCATCGACGCCGGCGGCGACTCCGACGCGACGGGCGGTTCGTGCGTGGGCCAGTGCGGCGAGTACATCGGCTCGGATACGTGCAACTGCGACGATCAGTGCGCAGATTTCGACGACTGCTGCGCGGACTACGGCGACGTTTGCAAGGCGCCGCCCGCCGACACCGACGACGCCGACGCGTCGGTCGAAGACACCGAGAGCGACGCAGGCGGCGGCTCGTGCGCGGACCAGTGCGGCATGTGGACAGGCGGAGCGTGCAACTGCGACAGCTTGTGCGTCGACTTCGGCGATTGCTGCGACGACTACGCGGCGCTGTGCCTCGCCGAGCCCGACGCGGCCGAAACCGCCGATGACGCCGATGACGACACCGACGACGACGCTGTCGCCGACGTACCCGATGTGGCCAAAGACGTCGACGCCGGATCCTGTCCGTTGGTGCCGAACGACCTGGCGCTGGGTGCGTTGGTGATCACGGAGATTCACGTCTCACCGGACGCGGTCGCGGACGACGTCGGTGAGTGGTTCGAGGTCTACAACACCCTGAACGTCGCGGTGCCACTCAACGGCCTGATCATCGGCAACCTCAGCGGCACCGAATCCCACGAGGTGGCGAAGTGCGGCCTGTCGGTCCCGGCGAAGAGCTACTTCGTCTTCGGCCGCAACGCAGACCCCCTCAAGAATGGCGGACTCAACGTCGGCTACACCTACAATGGCGTCCTCTTCGACGACGGCAGCGACAGCCTCGCGGTGCTGGTCGGCCCCACGGTGATCGACTCGGTGCAGTGGGGCAGCGGCTGGGACATGGGCCAGTACAGCGGCAAGGCGATGAGCCTCGAGCCGGCGATGGTCGACGCTTTCTCCAACGACGTCGCCGAGGCGTGGTGTGCGGCCAGCGCTGGCCTGCTCGGCGGCGACTCCGGCTCGCCGGGCGTGGCCAACCCACCGTGCCCCAAGATCGACACCGACCAGGACGGCATCGAGGACAACAAGGACAACTGTTCGAAGATCCCCAACAAGGATCAGGCCAACAGCGACAACGACCCGCTCGGCGACGCATGCGACAACTGCCCCAAGGATGACAACCCGGGTCAGGAGAACAGCGACAACGACCCCGCTGGCGACGCATGCGACGCCCAGATCTGCGGTGACGGCGAGCTCGACAACAACGAGCAGTGCGACGACGGCAACAACGAACCCAACGATGGCTGCGACAACTGCAAGGTCGTCTCCGGCTCGGCCTCGAAGATCTGCTTCTCGGAGATCTTCGTTCACTCCGTGAACGTCGACGACGCGTTTGGCGAGTGGATCGAGATCCACAACGGCACCGACGCGCCCATCGACTTCGACGGCTGGACGCTGAGCACGGGCAAGAGCGGCACGTACAAGATCGCCGATCCGGGCAACGTCACAGTCGAAGCGGACGGTTATCTGGTGCTCGGCGCGTCGACCAACAAGACCTTCAACGGTCAGATCCCGGTCAAGTCCGCCTGGAACGGTCTGCTGCTCGACAACGTCGCCGACAACATCGATCTGATCGACCCGGACGGCAAGACGGTCGACAAGCTGGTCTACAGCACCCACACGCCCGGCCCGATCACGGGCAAGGCGCTGCAGCTTCATCCCCAAGCGATGAACTCGGTCTTCAACGACAACCCGATCTACTGGTGCCACGCCTACATCGAGGTGCCCAACGGCTACGGCGACTACGGTTCGCCGGGCGCCGCCAACCCCTCGTGCACGCCAGCCGATCAGGATCAGGACAGCGACAACGTCAACAACGACAAGGACAACTGCGTCTTCGTGCCCAACCCGGGCCAGAAGGACAGTGACAAGGATCTGCACGGCGACGCCTGCGACAACTGCCCTTCGCTCGAGAACCCCGAACAGAATGACAACGACGCCGACGGCGTAGGGGACGTCTGCGACAACTGCCCCAACTTCGCCAACCCCGACCAGAACGACAAGGACGGCGACGGGTTTGGCGACAAGTGCGACTCGGAGACCTGTGGGGATGGCAAGCAGGACCTCTTTGAAGAGTGTGACGACGGCAACAACAAGCCGGGCGACGGCTGCTCGGAGAACTGCCTCAACGAGACGTTCGAGGTCGGCTCGATCATCATCACCGAGCTGATGGTTCGCCCCAAGGTTGTCGGCGACGCCACCGGCGAGTGGCTTGAGCTGCACAACACCACCGGCAAGGCGATCGACATCAACGGCTGGACGCTCAAGGACAACGGCAACAACGAGCACAAGATCGACGCCGGTGGCGCGCTGAACATCGGCTCGGGCGCATATGTAGTGCTGGCGATCAGCGGCGAGATCGCCAAGAACGGCGGCATCCAGCCGGCCTACGTCTACGGCAAGAACCCCAACGACCCGAAGCTGTTCACGATGGCCAACCTGATCGACCACGTCATCCTGCAGTGGAACGACCAGATCATCGACAAGGTCGCCTACGTGCAAAAGGGCCTGCTGTGCGATCCGCAGAACCCGCAGCCTGGCTGCGAGGACGTCGGCTTCGACATCGGCAACGGCCAGACGATGTCGCTCGACCCCGAGGCGCTGGAGACCAAGAAGAACGACGACTACAAGAACTGGTGCCTGGGCAAGGTGAAGTTCGGCTTGGGCGACCTGGGCACACCGGGCAAGGCCAACCCCAGCTGCAAGAACCCCTGCAAGGAAGAGGACCAGAAGACCAACAAGCCCGACCAGACGCCCTGCGGTGAAGACCTCTGGTGCATCCTGGGCGACTGCACCGCCAAGCCCAAGTGCGGCGACGGCATCCTCCACAAGGACAACGGCGAGCAGTGCGACGACGGCAACAACGTCGGCGACGATGGCTGCGACGAGTCCTGCCAAAAGGAGCCCGAACCCCTGGCCGAGGGCACGCTGATCATCACGGAGGTCATGCCCAACCCCGATGGCGTCAAGGACGACAACGGCGAGTGGTTCGAGATCTTCAACCCGACCAAGCAGGTGATCTCGCTGATCGGCTGGACCTTCAAGGACGAAAAGTACTCCGTCGACGAGAAGGGCAACCCGGTGATCACCGGCGACGAGAAGCACCTGGTGAAGCCGTACTGTGGCAATGGCCGCACCGAGATCGCTGAACAGTGCGACGACTGGAACGGCGCGAGCAGCGACGGTTGCTCGTCGAGCTGTCAGGTCGAGGGCAGCTGCACCAGCTTGGCCCTCGACGGCAACGGCGCCTACGTCGGCGTGACACCGGGCGCGCCGCTTGGATTCAGCGACACGATGACCTTCCACGGCTGGTTCCTGCTCGATTCGCTGGTCGCCGCGGGCTCCTGCGATGATGGCCAGGGCGGCCAGGAAGGCTGCAGCGATCTCTTCGCGTTCGGCGCGCAGGGCGACTACTTCGTCTCGGTGCGAAGCCAGGCCGGCAAGCTGTGGGCGATCGCGGGCAACGAGAAGCTCGAGATCGGCGCCGGCGTCACGGGCCAGTGGTTCCACGTCGCGATCGTCGTCGAGCACGACACCTGGCGCGCCTACTACAACGGCCGGCAGAAGGCCGAGGCGCCGCTGCTGGCCTGGGCAAAGAGCCCGCTGACGGCCAAGAGCGTCGCCGTCGGCGGCGTCGTGAGCGGCAGCACCGGGCAGCTTCTGCATCCCATGAAGGGCTACGCACGCAGCTTCCACGTCCGCGATAACGTGCTGTTCCGCCCGAGCTTCGGTCCGCAGGTCACCTGGGGCTCGACGATGAAGGGCACGCTCGTTTCGCTGGCCCTCAATGAAGGCACAGGCGCGACGCTGACCGACACCAGCGACAACGGCAACGTCGCCGGCCACACCGGCGGCGTGTGGCACGCGCCATCGGCGCAGAACCCAGCTGGTCCCTACTGCGTGGTCGCCGGCAAGCTGCTGCCCGAGACCACGGCCATGGAGCCAGGCTACGACGCCTACCAGATCCCGCCGTTCACGTACGCGCTGGTCGTGCGTTCGGCCAATGTCGTCGACAACAACGGCCTGGATGCCTTCTACGCCTGGGGCGACAACACCCAAAATGGCTACTATCTGCTGTCGAACGGCCTCGACAAGGTGCAGCTGTGGAACCCCGAGGACAAGCTCGTCGACGAGGTCTACTACGAAGGCCAGTGGCCGTGGGGAATCGGCTACTCGATGATGCTCAAGAGTGACTGCTTCGACACCCAGAGCAATGACCTGATCGAGTGCTGGACTTCGGCGCCGCCGCCGTGCACGTACGGACCGAAGTTCGGCTACAACTCGACGAAGTTCGAGTGCGGCCCCGACAAGAAGTGCATCGCCAACGAGATCTGCGTGACGTCCGGAGAGTTCAACAGCAGCGACCCGGCCGACACCTGCAAGACGACGATGTGCTGCGCGACCAAGGACCGCGGCACACCGGGCCT
>CALGHC010000569.1 GCA_937915965.1 uncultured Myxococcales bacterium | reverse complement strand
GCGCCCGGCGACGCGGCCTGTCGATTGATTCCGATGGCGTGCTCGGCGGTAGCTGGCGACACGGCCGCCGGCTGCCTCGCCGGCGAGGTGCCGGCGCCGGGGGGCGGCTGCGAGCCGGTCGGTGCGGATTGGATCTGCCCAGCTGGGTTCGTGGTGGACGAGACGGCCGAGGCCTTCGCCAGTGGCCTCAAACCGTGCAAGCCCGACCCAGCCGAGTGCGGCACCGGCCGCTGGGGCAACGCGCCGGTTGGTGCCGACGTCGTCTACGTCGACATCGACGCGCCCGACGGCGGCGATGGCAGCGTCGACAAGCCATTCCAGGTCATCCAGGACGCGGTCATGGCGGCCAGCCCCGGCGACACGGTCGTCATCGCCGCGGGCACCTACCCCAAGACCGTCGCCATCAAGAAGACGCTGAGCGTCTTCGGGCGCTGCGCCGCCCTGGTCGAGGTGCGCGCGAGCAGCCTGGCGACCCTGACGACCTTCGGCGGCGACCCCTCCGCGACCGTTGTCGTGCGAGGCATCACCCTGCGAGGGCAGGGGTTTCAGCCGCTCGACATGGGCGCGGCGGCGCGTCAGCAGGGGGGCGATCCGACCTTGGTGCTCGAGCGCGTTCACATCAGCGGCGCACGGATCACCGGGGCGGCCGCGCAGGGTGAGGGCGGTCTGTTGCGGATCGTCGACTCGGTCATCGACAAGATGGAGCCCGGTGCCTTCAAGGGCAACGGTGGCATCGGCCTGAGCGTCTACGGTGCAGCTCGTCTCGAGCTCGAGCGAGTCCGCGTCGGTGCCGCGCGCAAGGTCGGCGTGCTCGCCCGCGCCGTCGGCACCGAGCTCGTCATGAACGACGTCCTGATCGACGGCACCCTGCCGGATCCAGAGAGCGGCATGTTCGGCCGGGCGGTCTCGGTACAAGACGGCGCCCGCGTGCAGCTCACCCGCGTACGTCTTGTCGGCAACCGCGACATGGGCATCTACGCAAGCGGCAAGGGCACCGAGGTCTCCGCGCAGGACCTGCGCATCGACGGCGTCCAGCCGATGAGCGACGGGACGTTTGGCCGCGGAATCGAGATCAACGGCGGGGCGCGCTTGACCCTCGCCGGCGCGCGCATCGAAGGACACCACGACCTCGCCTTCATGGTCGCCGACTCGGGAAGCGAGGCCACAATCGACGGCCTCGCCATCGATGGCCAGCGCCAGGACAAGGACGGCGTCGCCTGGGGTGAGGGGGCCACCGTGCTGGAGGGCGGTACATTGCGCGCCGGCGCACTGTCGATCGCGCGGGTCGCCGGTCCGGGCCTGTTGGTCGGCGGCGATCTCAGCCTCGCCGACGTGCACAACGCGCTCTTTGCCGACGGCGTCACCAAGGCAGGCAGGGCCGGCCTCGGCGTCGACGTCCAGGACGGTGGGCTGGCGCGTCTGCGCGGGGTGCGCATCAGCCGCTGCCGCCGCTACGGAGTCGTTGCCAGTCACCCTGGCAGTCGTCTGGAGGCCCGGGAGCTGGTCATTGACGCGACCGAAGGCGACAGCGACGGCGACTTCGGCCGCGGTGTCAACGTGCAGGAAGGCGCCACCGCCCGGCTGCAGTCGGTGCGGGTGAGCGGCAACCGCGACTGCGGCGTCTTCGCCTCTGATCCCGGCAGCCGCGTCGACGCCATCGGCCTGTTGGTCGACGGCACAGCCCCGCATCCGGTCTTTGGCACCCAGGGGCGGGGCGTCGCGGCACAGCTTGGCGCGACCATCAGCGTCATCGGCAGCATCCTGCGCGGCAACCACGACGCCGGCGTGTTCGTCCGCGGTGGCGCTGCCGCGGCCGTCCTCACCGGCGTCATCGTCGACGGGACCCAGCCGGTGGGCGACCCGCCGCGCTGGGGCACGGGCATCTACGTCGCCGAGGACGCTTCATTCGAGGGCAGCGCCCTGCACGTCAGCGCTTCCCACATGGCCGGCGTCGCCTTGCAAAACAGCTCGGCGAGCCTGCGCGACATCGTGATTCGCAGCACCGCCGGCAGCTGGTTGCCCGGCGGCGGCGAGGACGCCGCGCCGATCGCCGATGGCGTCGTCGTCGTCGAGAGCGCCTCGCTGCTGCTCAAGCGGGCGCTCCTGGTCGGCAACGCACGCGCAGGGTTGCTTCTGGACCACGCCGCGCCCGCGCAGATCAGCCAGACCCTGGTGCGCGGTGGTCAGTACGGCCTGGTGACGCAGGACAGCGCCGAGCTGGAATGGGTCGATGGTCTTCTCACCGGTCAGGACCTGCGCGCCCGTCGCGGCGACGCGGGCCTCGCTGTGCCCGAAGCACCGGTGCCGGCGCCCGTCGTCGCGAAGGCGGTGGACGAGGTCGAGACGGGTAGCTCGGCGGCACCTTGAAGCGTGGCCGTGGGGGAATGCGTGCCCGTGGGGGAATGCGTGGCCCCGGCGGCGGGCGATCGACCTGGCCGCCACATTGGCGCACCGCGTCGGCCCACCGCCTCGGCGCACCGCCTCGGCGCACCGGATTCTACTCGCGCACCAGCATCATCAACGCCGCGGTACGCAGCTTCACCGACATGCCCCAGTCGCCGCTGTAGACCCACTCGCGCATGTTGCCCCAGCCGCCGGCGCCGTTGCCGCCTGTCGAGCCGTTGCCGCCCACGCAGCTGTGCTCCGCGTTCGGGCCGATCTGCTTCACCGGGCAGAAGGCAAAGGGGTAACTCTCGCTGTTCCAGGCCCCAAAGGTGACGAAGCCGCGCTGGCTCTCGCCGCGGTTGTTGGCGAACTGTTCCTTGGCGAAAGAGTCGGCGTCGCCGACGTCGTAGACGATCGGCACATGCAGGCATTGGTGTGCGCCGCCGCCGTTTGTCAGCTTGCACTTGTCCTTGAAGAGCGCCAACGGCGAGCCGCCCTGGGCGCCGAGGAAGCCGTTCGTCGTGTGATAGCTGTAGACCGCCGCCGCCCGCCAGCCCGGCAGTCCGGTGCCGTCCGGCACGTGGTGGAAGAGCATGTCCTTGGCGATGAGGCTGCCCCAGGCAGGGTTCTTGTAGTCGCCGAGCCCGTATTGGGTCGCGTTGGCGAGGTCGCCGAAGACGCTGCTGTCGGCCCAGCGCACGAAGCCCGTCTGCTGCCATTTCTGCTGCCAGTCGTCCGCGCCCAGCTTGTAGTCTCCCTGAACGAGCGTCGCCACCAGCGTCCAGCCGCCGCCATCGGTC
>CALGHC010000568.1 GCA_937915965.1 uncultured Myxococcales bacterium | reverse complement strand
TCCGCTGTCGTCTCGTCCGCTGTCGTCTCGTCCGCTGTCGTCTCGTCCGCTGTCGCCGTGGCGACCCCCGCCTGCCCGCGGGTGCGCCGCGCCAAGGACCCGCGCGCCGATGTCGTTGCGGTGGTGCATGCCTTCGAATCGAATCAGGTCGATCCCGGCGTACGCGCGGCGCAGCGCCTCGCTGAGGTCGGCGCCACGGCCGGTGACCGACATCACCCGGCCGCCGCTGGTCCGCAGCACGCCGTCTTCACCGACGACCGTGCCGGCGTGGATCACGTCGACCCCGGCGAGGGCGTCGGCCTCGTCGACCCCGTGGATCGCTACTCCCTTGGCGCAGGGGCCCGGGTAGCCGCCCGAAGCCGCCACCACCGTCGCGGCGGCGCCGTCGTGCCAGCGAAGCGCGACGTCGGCGAGTCGGCCTCGTACGCACGCCTCGATGATCTCGACCAGATCCGTCGCCAGCAGCGGCAGCAGCACCTGGGTCTCGGGGTCGCCCAGGCGCACGTTGAACTCGAGCACCCGCGGCCCGTCGGCGGTGACCATCAGGCCGGCGTAGATCACACCGACATACGGAACGCCGTCCTCGGCGAGGCCGTCGACCGCCGCTTGCAGCACATCACGGCCGATCGCCCGCAAGCCGGCGTCGTCGATCACGGGCGCCGGCGCGTAGGCGCCCATGCCGCCGGTGTTAGGGCCGCGGTCGCCGTCGAAGGCCGGCTTGTGGTCCTGGGCTGGCGGCATGAGGGCGACGTGGCGGCCATCACAGAAGGCCAGCACTGACACCTCCTCGCCGACCAGACGCTCCTCGACGACGACCACGTCGCCGGCGTCGCCAAAGGCCCGCTCGACCAGGATCAGGTCGATGGCGGCGAGGGCCTCGTCGCGGTCGTCGCAGACGATGACGCCCTTGCCCGCGGCCAGACCCGACGCCTTGACCACAAGACGCCACGGCACGGAAGCGACGTAGGCGCGGGCAGCGGCCGCATCGGAGAAGCTCGCCGAGCGCGCCGTCGCGATCCCCACCCGCGCCATCAGCGCCTTGGAGAAGTCCTTGGACCCCTCGAGACGTGCGGCCGCCGCGCACGGCCCGAAGCACGCGACGCCCGCGGCGGTCATCGCGTCGGCGAGGCCGGCCACCAGGGGACCCTCGGGGCCGACGACGCAAAGCTCGATGCGCTCGGCGTGGCACAGGGCCAGCAGCCCGGCGGTGTCCTCGGCGGAGACCGCGACATTGTGGACGCGCTCGCCTGCGCGCGCCGTGCCGCCGTTGCCAGGCGCGACCCACAGCTCCACGCCGCGTGGCGACGCCAGAAGCTGCCGCATCAACGCGTGCTCGCGACCGCCGCTGCCAACCAACAGGATCCTGGAGCTCGCGTTCATCTCACTCTCCGAGCCTCGCTCCCCACGAGCGGCAGTAGCCATGCAGGGCAGCGATCAGTCATCGAAGGCGCACTTGCGCCGGCTGCGCACCTTGAGCTGCGCCGTCACGTCGAGCGGATAGTCGCCGTCGAAGCAGGCGGCACAATGCGGGGTCGAAGCCTGCCCGGTCGGTGCCTGCGGGCCGACGGCGGCGACCATGCCCGCGTGCGAGATGTAGGCGAGCGAGTCGGCGCCGATGTGGTGCTGGATCGCCGGCACCCGCATGCGAAACGCGATGAGCTCCTCGTGAGTCGCCATGTCGATGCCCATGAAGCAGGGATGGCGCACCGGCGGCGAGCTCACCCGGACGTGAACCTCGCGCGCGCCGCCCTCGCGTAGCAGCTGCACCAGCGGTCCCGCCGTGTTGCCACGCACGATCGAGTCGTCGACCAGCACGACGCGCTTGCCCTCGAGGTTGGCGCGCAGCGGGTTGTACTTCAGCGATACGCTCGACTGGCGCAGGCGCTCGGTGGGCTCGATGAAGGTGCGGCCGATGTAGCGGTTCTTGATCAGACCCTCGCTGTAGGGGATGCCCGAGGCGAGGGTGTAGCCGATGGCCGCGGGGGTCGCGCTGTCGGGCACGCCGATGACCACGTCGGCGTCGACCGGCGCCTCCTCGGCGAGGCGCGCGCCGAGGCGCTGGCGAACCTCGTGCACCGTCTGCCCTTCGAGCACCGAGTCTGGTCTGGCGAAGTAGACGTACTCGAAGATGCACATGCCGCGTCGCGCCGCCACCGGCGCCCCCTGGCTCGCCTGCACGCCGTTGCGATCGAGGCGGATGATCTCGCCCGGCGCGACCTCGCGCAGGAAGCGCGCGCCGACGGTGGCCAGCGCGCACGATTCACTCGCGACCGTCCACCCGACCTTGCGGCCGCTGCGGCTGACCAGCTCGCCGATACACAGGGGCCGCAGGCCGCGCGGATCGCGCACCGCGTAGATGGCGTCGTGGGTGAGAATCACCAGCGAGTAGGCGCCTTCCGCGGCGGCCATGAACGCCTGGATTCGCTTGCCCCACTCCGGTCCGTTGGGCTCGCCCCCCGGCGGCGGCGCCGCCAGCATCTGGGTGATGACCTCGCTGTCCGTGGTCGAGATCAGACCGACGCCGCGCTGCAGAAGCGCGCGCCGCAGCGCGTCGGTGTTGGTCAGGTTGCCGTTGTGGCTCACCGCCAGCGGCCCGTGGATGGTCTCGATCAGGTGCGGTTGGGCGTTGGCCGCCACCGAGTTGCCGGTTGTCGAGTAGCGGTTGTGGCCGATGGCCAGGTGGCCGGTCAGCGGCCGCAGGTTGGCCTCGTTGAAGACCTGCGCGACCAGGCCCATGCCCTTGTGTTGGCGCGCCGTGCGGCCGTCGCTCGTCGCGATGCCGGCGCTCTCCTGGCCGCGGTGCTGCAGCGCATAGAGGGCAAAGAACGCCAGCCGGGCGACGTCCACCTTCTCCTGGGCGTGCGTCCACACACCGTAGACGCCGCACGCTTCCTTGGGTCCTGCCTCGATCATGCGGCCTCGTTCATGCGACCTCGTTCAAGCGACCTCGTTCAAGCGACCGCGTTCATCCGACAGAGCCCTTGCGCACGCCACGCAGCGCGTGGTCGTCCGTGCGGATCTTGATGTCCATGCCCTCGCGCGCTGCCGCCACTCTCGCGGCGACCGCGGGCTCGCTCAGCGCGAAGATCTTGGCCGCCACCAGCGCCGCCCCCTCAGGCGCGACCACCACGGCCGGCGCTACCCCCGACGGCATGCGCAGCGACGAGAAGATGTCGGCCCCGCCATAGCGGTCCGAGTAGGGCGGGCAGGCGATCACCGGCGCGGTCACCTGGGCGTCGATCATCGCGCTGAGCGCGTTGGATCGGCCGGCCACGGTGATGTAGACCTTGGCGCGGTCATCCGCCTCGTAGGTCTTCAACATCTCGAGAAGATAGTGCGGCGACTTGTGGGCCGAGGCGACCCGGATCTCGGCGTCGACGCCGAAGTTGGCGAGGGCCGCGGCGATCGCCTCGCCGTGGCTGAGATCAGCGCGCGAGCCCATGATGATCGGTGAAAATGCCATGAAAAGACTCCGGTTGTTCTGGTCAGCCCCGCGCCCGGCTTGCCCGGCTTGCCCGGCTTGCCCGGCTTGCCCGCCGCGTGCGGCTCTCTGCCTTGTTGTCTCGCGTCTGCGGTTCGTTTCCTCTCGGCTGCTTCCTCAGATTCGCCCCCGCCAGGCCGACACGGCGGCTTCGACCCGGGTGCCGGCTGGCGCCGCCGCCGGTTTGAAGTCGCGGCCGGTCAGCATCTCGTACACCGCCTGGTAGCGCTGCGACGCCTGGGCGATCAGCTCCGGCGGTAGCGCCGGCACCTCGCCGTCGCCGGCAAAACCCTGCGCGACAAACCACAGCCGCAGGAACTCCTTGCTGAAGCCGGCCGGCTCCTCGTCGGTCCCGCGGCAGCGCGCCCAGCTCTCTGCCGTCCAGTAGCGACTCGAGTCCGGCGTGTGGACCTCGTCGATCAGCACCAGCTGGTCACCGATCAAGCCGAACTCGTATTTGGTGTCGACCAGCACCAGCCCGCCCCGTGCCGCCAGCTCCTGGCCGCGGGCGAAGAGCGCCAGCGCCACCCGCCGCACCTCGGCCCAGCGCGCGGCGTCGACCAGGCCGCGCTCGACCAGCTCGACCTCGCTGAGTCGCTCGTCGTGGTCGCCGGGGCCGCCCTTTGTGGTCGGCGTAATCACTGCGTGCGGCAGGGCGTCGTTCTTGCGCAGGCCCGCCGGCAACTCGAGGCCATAGGGTCGCTCGACGCCGTCGTTGTAGAGCGTCCACAGCGCCGTCGACGTGACGCCGGTGATGTGGCCGCGGACGATGACCTCGACCGGCAGGGCGACCGCCTCGCGGCCGATGCAGACGTTGGGATCGATGACCTCGACGAGGTGGTTGGCGACGATGTCGGCGGTCTGGCCAAACCACCACGCGCTCAGCTCGTTGAGCACCTGGCCGCGGAAGGGTATGGCGCCCAGCACCCGGTCAAACGCGCTGAAGCGGTCCGTGGCCACCAGCACGCGCAGCCCGTCGATCACGTAGAGGTCCCGCACCTTGCCCTCGATACGCTCGCCGGGCAGGTCGAGGCGGGTCGCGGTCAAGGCGTCCGGGATGGCGGCGACGATGCGATCGATGGCGATCATGGTTGGGCGTCCTCCGCGGGCTGTGGCGTTCGTTCTTCGTTCGCTGTTCGGCTGTTCGGCTGTTCGGCTGTTCGGCTGTTCGGCTGTTCGGCTGTTCGGCTGGTTGGCTGTTCGGCTGTTCGGCTCGTCGGCTGGCTGGCTGGCCGGCGCCAGCGCTGGTGGGTCAGTCGCGATCGGCGACCGCGCTGTCGATCGCGTCGGCCATTTGCTGGGTTCGCGGGGCTGCGTCGCCGGTGTAGTCGCGCGCATCGAGCCAGCTGGCGATGTCTTCCGCCGTCGCCAGCGCCAGCAGGCGCGGGTCGCTGGTCATGCGGTCCGCGAGCGGGTTGGGGCGGCCGGCCCGCAGCTCGGCCCAGGCGGCCAGGGCGTTGTCGCGGATGATCTCGTGCAACGACTGTCGGTCTCCGCCCCGGCGCGCCAGCTCCATCAGCACACGCTCTGTGGCTGCGAAGGTGCCATAGTCGGCCAGCAACCGATCCGCCGCCGCCACGTCGACGCGCAGACCCGAGAGGATCCGCGTCGCCCGTAGCAGCGCCTCGTCGGCGATGAGGAAGCCCTCGGGCAGGACCACGCGCCGGTTGGCGGAGTCGTCCAGGGTCCGCTCCAGGTAGCTGTGGGCAGCGTTGTCCCAGGCGACCCGCGGCAGGGCGGCGAGCAGGCGCGTGAGGCTGTTGATGTTCTCGGCGTTGATCGGGTTGCGCTTGAACGGCATCGCGCTCGAGCCGACCTGATGCGCGCCGAAGGGCTCGGCAAACTCGCCCAGCGGCGGCGACTGCAGCAAGCGCAGGTCGGCGGCCATCTTGTAGAGCGACTGCCCCATCGACGCGAGCCCACAGATGACCCGGTAGTCCTGCTTGCGCGCGTAGGTCTGGGTCGCGACCAGCATCGGTGGCAGGTCCAGCCGCGCCATCACCTGGGCCTCGAACGCCGCTGCGCTCACGCCGTGTTCGCCGAGCAGCTGCTGGTACGAAGCCGACGTGCCGGCGGCGCCCTTGATGCCCTTGCCGCGCACGTCGGCGCGCAGCCTGCGCAGATCCGCGAGGTCGACGGCGAGGTCCTGACCATACTGAGCGAGGCGATAGCCGATGGTGGTCGGTTCGGCCGGCTGCAGGTGGGTAAAACCCATCGTCGGCACGTCGGCGTACTGCCGCATGATCGGCGTGAGGACCCGCAAGAGATCGCACAGCCGCGCGAGGACGAGATCGAGCCCCGCGCGGATGCGCAGCGCGTCGGCGTTGTCCTCGACGTCCATGGAGGTCGCGCCCAGGTGAATCACGCCGCCGCCGACCGGGCACTGCTCGGCAAAGGTCTTCACCTCGCTCATCAGGTCGTGGTGAATCTGCGCTTCGATGGCCAGCGCCCGCTCCATGTCGACGTCGTCGACGTGCGCTTGCAGATCGGCGACCTGGTCGGCGCGCACCAGGCCGTGATCGGCCTGGCTGGCGGCGAGCGCGACCCAGATCCGCCGCCACATTCGCCGCTTGCCCGCCTCCGACCACAGCGTACGCATCTCGCGGCTGCCGTAGCGCCAGGTAAACGGCGACAGGTAGTCATCGAAGCCGAACTGCGTCGCGTCGCTCATGACCAGTCCCCCTCGACCACCACCAGGCGCTCGCGTTCGGGGCCGACAGAGACAAAGCGGATCGGCGCGCCGGCGAGCTCGGCGATGCGTTCGAGGTAACGCTGTGCCGCGGGCGGCAGGTCGCTCCACAGCCGCGCCTCGCGGGTCGAGCAGAGCCAGCCCGGCATCGTCTCCCACACCGGCTGCACCCGGCCCAGATCGGGCGTATCCGGCACGCCGTCGATGGCCACACCGTCGAGCAGGTAGCCCACGCAGAGGCGGATCTCGGCGAACTCGTCGAGCACGTCGAGCTTGGTCACCGCCAGGGACGTAAAGCCGTTGAGCCAGGTGGCGTGGCCGATTGCGGCACCGTCGAACCAGCCACAGCGCCGCGGCCGGCCCGTGGTGGCGCCATACTCCCGGCCGGCCTCGCGCAGTCGGTCGCCGTCGGCGTTGAGCTGCTCCGTGGGCAGCGGCCCGCCGCCGACCGACGTCGTATACGCCTTGACCACACCGACGACCTGGGTAATCGCCGTGGCCGGCAAGCCCGCCCCCGCCGCGGCGTAGGCCGCCGTCGGGTTCGACGAGGTCACATACGGGTACATGCCCCAGTCCAGGTCGCGCATGACGCCCAGCTGCCCCTCAAGCACCACCCGCCCGCCGCCGCGCACGACGCTGCGCACCATCGGCAGGGTGTCGATGATCCGCGGCGCGAGGACCTCGTGCCAGCCCTCGGCCAGCGTCAAAAGGGCCTCGAGTTCGAACGGCGCGTGGCCAAACAGCCCCAGCAACCGGTTGGCGCGCTCCAGCGCCAGACCGAGGCGCTCGCGTAGCCACTTCGGCCGGCCCAGGTCGCCCAGGCGGATGCCGATGCGTGCGGCCTTGTCGGTGTACACCGGGCCGATGCCGCGCTTGGTCGTGCCGATGCGCGCGCCCGTCGTGCGGGCCTCTTCTTCGAGGCCGTCGAGGGCGATGTGGTAGGGCATCACGATGTGGCAGCGTTCCGACAGCCAGATGTTGGCGGTGTCGACCCCCTGGGCTTCGACCTCGGCCAGCTCCACCATCAGACCCGCCGGGTTGACCACGGCGCCGGCACCGACGACGCAGCGGGTCGCCGGATTGAAGATCCCCGACGGCAGGATGTGCAGCTTGAACGTACCGATATCGTTGACCACAGTGTGGCCGGCGTTGTCGCCACCCTGGTAGCGGATGACCAGATCGGCGTCCTGCGCCAACCAGTCGACGATCCGGCCCTTGCCCTCGTCACCCCATTGGGCTCCGACCACTGCCATGACCGCCATTGTGTTGCTCCCGTTGTGGCCGCTTGCGGCCGTCTTGATTCCGTTCTACTTCCGCTAGCAGGTCGCTCCTTGCAAGCCGCCGCCAGCAGCCCGCCGCTAGCAGGCCGCCGCGTGGCGCACGCCGGCCGCAAACAGCGCCAGGCACAGCCCGTCTCGTTCGCCGCGGTGGTAGCGCGGGTGCTGCAGGTCAGCGATGTGATCCTCGGGGTGCGGCATCAGCCCCAGGACGTTGCCCTGTCGATTGCAGATGCCGGCGATGTGATGATCCGAGCCGTTGGGGTTGATCGGCCAGCCGCCCGGCGCGCCGCCGGCGTCGACGTAGCGCAGCGCAGCGAGGTGGTGGTCTTCAATCGTCTCCAGCGCGTTCTGGTCGGCGGCGACGAAGCGGCCCTCGCCATGGGCCACCGGGCAGTGCAGCAGCGGCACGTCCAGGCCCCGGGTGAACACGCACGGGCTGAGCGGATCGGGCCGCAGCCACACCCAGCGGCACTCAAATCGGCCGGATTCGTTGCGAGTGAGGGTGGCGCTCTGGGCGGTGAACGCGTGCGCGACCGAGTCACCGGCACCCGCGCGAGGGCGGTCGCTGTCAGTCTCTCGGGCGTCGGAGCCTCGGGCGTCGCCGACTCCGTCGCCACCCGGCAGAAGGCCGGCTTTGACCAGCGCCTGGAAGCCGTTGCAGATTCCGATCACTGGCCGGCCGCTGGCCACGAACGCGGCCAGGTCGTCGCCGAGCTGCTCGCGCAGCAGCACCGACCAGCGTTTGCCCGCGCCGAGATCGTCGCCGTAGGAGAATCCACCCGGCAGCACCAGCATCTGGTAGTCGCCCATGCTCAGCTCGCCGGCGAGCAGCCGATGCAGGTGGACGATCTCGGGGTCGCCATCGGCCGCGGAGAAGGCGCGCGCCGCCTCGCGATCCCGGTTGGTTCCGGTTGCGTGCAGGATGAGGATGCGCGGCCGCATGGTCTCCGCGATGTCGCCCGCGATCGGGCAGCTCTGGCTTTATGATTGAGCTGTTTGCTGGCGTTTCTGCGCGGGTCGACAGCCGCTTGTCTTCCGGAACTGGCCGTGGGGTAGCACCCCCGCGGCGACCCCGTCAAGGCGACAATCGCAGGTCACCAGAACCCCTGGGAACCCGTCGAGAGCCGCGCCGATCGACGGGTTCGCACGCTACTCGGAACCCTGTTCGGAACCCTGTCCCTGGTGAGCGCCGGCGCTTGTGATCTGTGCGGCATCGACACGCGATCGCCGACGAGTCACATCCGCCGCGAGGGTGCCCTGCGCGGGCTCATCCCTGACCTGGCCGACATGAACACGCTGCCAATCACCGGCCGGGTCGCCGCTGCGGGCGAGGCTGCCGTGGCGGGACCGGACCGGCTCGTGTCGAGGGAGATTGGGGCGTCGGCATGGGTTCGGGCGGCGACGGGCTGCAGGATTGGCAGCGCGTCGCCGCTTCTGCCGCTAGAACGGTGCGGCGACCGTCACGTACCGGAGCTGATTCGCCGGCAACGAGAACCAGCCGGCCTTTTCGCCGCCATAGAGGCTTCCCGCTGTGGCTCCGGTGACGGGTAGGATGACCGGCTTGGAGCTGCGCACGTAGACGCGGCCGGCCTGGTAGTACGCGTCGGTCATGGTCGCTGCCGGTCCCATCGAGGCCGCACCCCAGCGCGTGTGCCGCTGCATGAGGACCCCGCTCTGACGGTAGTACGGCTGCGCGAGTGGCACGGAGACGTACGTCTTGTAGCGGGCGAGCATCTCGTTGACGACCGGATACATCGTGCCGTCCTCGGCGAGGTTGCTCTGATGGGCAAAGTGCGGACGCGGGTCGTTGGTCAGCACATGCCGCAACATGATGGACGCCTCACTGTCGACGTACTGCTCCCAGGTCGCGGGCTGTGACAGGCAGGTCGTCCACGGCGTGTTGAGGCAAGCGAAGAAGTAGATGTGATTGTACTCGTCGAGCTGCTCGGCGAACGTGGCGACGTTGTAGTAGACGTTCGACGGGTGGCGCGGGATCGTCGTCGCCTTACCGACGGTGTACGACTCGGGCTGCTTGGAGTTGTCGGCCGCGACCCAGCGGACACCTGCGGCGTTCAGCGCGGCGGGCATGCCGGCGTTGGCGAGGCCCGAGTGCTCGCCGGTTACCAGCTCGTCCCGGCGTGTGTACAGCCTCTTTGACCGGGCCCACTGCAGGTTGAGGTTGATCTCATTGTAGATCTCGGTTGCCGTCAGAGCGTCGAGGTTCGGATGGGAATACGTGTGGTTGATCCAGGTGAACGCGCCGCGCTTGGCCAGGAAGTAGTCCGTGAGGGGGTCGCTGCCGTTGGCCTCGACCGCGTCGACGCTGCCGCCACCGTTGAAGGCCATGTCGAGCTGCAGCCCGGTCTGGGCCTGCCACTTCAGCGCGCGGTCGACGTCGGACGGAACCATGCGGATGAGCGGGTTCTTCACGCCGTCGTCTTCGTAGGTGACCTTGTCGACCATGTCCCAGCGGTCATCGGGCAAGAAGACGTCGTCGATGTGCATCATGAAGTAGTTGCGCTGGTAACCGAGCCGCACGCCGTGGGTGGCCCAGGCGATCAGGCCGTGGGCGAGCAGCATCGCCTGCATCTGATACGCGTTCGTCGCGTAGGTGACGACCAGCTCGTCGAAACCGTCGGGGCGGTGGTAGATGCCGGCCAGCGACGACGCCGTGCCACCCGCGCCCGCAGGCCCGGCGACCAGAGTCTCGAAGCCCGAGGCGGCGGTGCCGGCAACAAGTGGCTCGGCGTAGTAGCCGTACGTGCCGGCGTCCATGGGAACGGGACCGGTGAGATAGGGGAAGACGGCGCTGCCGGCAGCGGTCAGCTTCGCGACGGTTCCCGAGAGGTCACCGGCCGAGAAGGGCCAGTTGAGACCGTACTCGGGGGTCGGGTAGGCGTAGGCCGTCACGCGGCGGATGCCGAATGCGGCCTGGTAGGCGTTCAGAGCTTTCCATTCGGCCGGGTCGAGGGCCGAGTAGCACGACACCCAGTCGCACTGCACCAGGCCGCCAGTCGCCAGGACGACCGCTTGATAACGGGCGTGCGTCGCGCTCTTCGTCAGCGTCGCGGCGTCGATCGGTGGCGCTGTGTTGGCGATGAGGGTGTCGTACGGGACGCCTTCGCGGTCGAGGGCCTTTGTCCACGCCGCAAAGGACGATTCGAAGCCGTCGGCCGAGAGGACCAACACCTTCAGGTCGACCCGTTGGCTGGGTGTGAGCGCTTGGGCCGGTACCACCGCGGCAGTCGTCGCGACCAGGGTGGCGAGGACCAACGCAGCGCGGACACCGCCCAGGCGCTCATTCGAGGCGCGGGAGAGGTGGACTCGACGCGAGATGGAGTGGAAAGAAGCCATGAACGCCTCCGCTTAAAACAGGCAATCGGGGCCTGCTTGTCTGGAGGGCGCGCGGCGAGGTGAACAGCGCAAGCGTGCGGCGCCTTGGTGCGCCTTCTCTTGCGGTGCTCATCTTGCGACGTGCCCGGAGCAACTGTCACATCGTTCGGTCGTCCAGCGGTGGTGTGCTGTCTGGACGAACGAGGCTGGCGCGAAACCAACCACGCCAACAAGGTTGACGGACCAAGGCAGCCAAGTCAACACAAATCTCACTCAAAGATGA
>CALGHC010000567.1 GCA_937915965.1 uncultured Myxococcales bacterium | reverse complement strand
CGGGCCAGACCGGGCCAGACCGGGCCAGACCGGGCCAGACCGGGCCAGACCGGGCCAGACCGGGCAGAGGACGCAAGCAACAATGACGGTGGACCTCTTCGAGCGCGCGGCGACCGGCTTTCGCGACCTCGCTGACGCCATCGTCGCCGCCCTTGAGGCAGCGGACCCCACCGTTCGGTTCCGGCGCGATGACTGGCGGCGAGACGGCCTTGGCGGTCACCCGCCTGGCCCCAGCGGCGGCGCATCGCTAACGGGATTCGGCACCACCTGCATCGTCGAAGGCGGAGCCCTGCTTGAGCGCGGTGGCGTTGGTTTCAGTCAGGTGGGCGGTCACCTGAGCGCCGACGCGCCCGTAGCGATGCCGGGCGAGGGCGATCGCTTCCGCGCCACCGGCGTCTCGCTGGTGCTGCACCCGCGCAACCCCTATGTGCCGATCGTGCACATGAACTACCGCCGCATCGAGCGAGGCGGCCGAGGCTGGTTCGGCGGCGGCGCCGATCTCACGCCTTGCTATCTCAACGACGACGACGCGCGCCACTTCCACGGCGTGCTACGGGCAGTCTGCGAAGGCCACGCCGACGTCGCCTGCCACACAGATCTGAAGCGAGCCTGCGACGACTACTTCCACCTGCCCCACCGCGACGAACGCCGCGGCGTCGGCGGGATCTTCTTCGATCACCTCGACAGCGGCGACGGCCGCGACCTGGCCTTCGTCCGTGCAGCCGGGGCGGCGTTTCTCGAGAGCTGGCTGCCGCTGGCGAGCCAACACCGCGACGACCCGTACGGCGAGCGCGAGCGCGACTGGCAAGGCATGCGGCGCGGTCGCTATGTCGAGTTCAATCTGCTTTGGGACCGCGGCACGACGTTTGGCCTCAAGACCGGTGGGCGGATCGAGTCGATCCTGCTATCCATGCCACCGGAGGCATCGTGGCGCTACGACCGCAGCCCTGAAGAGGGCAGCCCCGAGGCGGCGCTTGTCGATGTCCTGCGCACGCCGCGCAGCTGGTAGGCAGACGGCGCTGAGGAGTCTTGCTATGCGTGTCCCCGTCTCTGTGTCGATCGAGTCCTCGCCCGCGGCGACGGGTCCAGCGCTGCTGCGTTCGGGCCACCGACCGTTCTTCTTGCTGGCCGGTCTGTACGCGGTCGTGGCCATGGGCCTGTGGTTGGCGGCATGGAGCGGCCACGCGCCGCTGACGATGATGACGATGAGCTGGCACGGCCACGAGATGATCTTCGGATTCGCTGTCGCCGCCGTCGCCGGCTTCCTCACCGCCGCGGTGCCCAAATGGACCGGTAGCGCGCCCTTCGCGGGGCCAATCGTCCCCCTGCTCGTCGCCGTCTGGCTCCTCGGCCGCGTCGCCATGGTCTTCGCGCCGATCGCCTGGCTAGACCTGATCTTCCTGCCCCTCCTTGCCGTGTTGGTGGCCCACCGCGTCATCGTTGCCCGCAACAAGCGCAACTACCAGGTCCCCGCGCTGCTGATCGCGCTCGCGGCGCTCAACGCGATGACTCACTTCGGTCCGCCGTCGCAGGCGCTGCGCGTCGCCGTGCACATCGTCGTCGCCCTGGTGGCGCTCATCGCAGGCCGGATCATCCCAGCGTTCACCAGCAACGCGCTGAGTCAGGCCGGCAAGAGCGTGAAGTGCACGACGCCCCGGTGGCTCGATGTGCTGGCCGTGCCCGCGGTCGTCGCCGTCGCCCTGGCGGAGTGGTTCGCGCCGGGGACCCTCTGGAATGGCGCCATAGCGCTCTTCGCCGCGGCGGTCCTCGCGGTGAGGATGGTCGGATGGAAGACGGTTGAGACGCGTCACAGCCCGATCCTGTGGATCTTGCACGCGGCCTACCTCTGGCTACCGATTGGCCTGGGCCTCGAGGGCGCGATCGCGCTGGGCTTGCCGTGGAACCCCTACGCCGCCCTGCACGCACTGACGGCCGGCGCGATCGGTACCATGATCCTGGCGGTCGCATCGCGTGCCGCACTGGGCCATTCCGGTCGCCCGCTGAAGGTGTCGAAGGCGACGACGGCAGCCTACGTGCTCGTACTCCTGGCGGCCGCGGTGCGCGTCGCCCTGCCCGGCACGCACGCAGTGTGGACATCCGGGCTGCTCTGGATGGCCGGATTTGGCCTCTTTAGCTACGACTACGCGCCGATCCTGACGCGCCCGCGCATCGACGGCAGGCCAGGCTAGCGGTCGAACGGTACGGCTAGCGGTCGGGCGCCGCCGCGGATGTGCCACAATTCCCGGCGCTTGCCTGATGGACCCGGGCTGCGTACCATCGGTCCTCCCGTCTTGCCCTGGAGTCCGTGATGTTCCACGCCCACTGTCGCGCGCGCTGCGTTTCAAGCGCCGCCATCGTCTTGATCTCGATCGCGTCGATCGCGCTGGCGGCGCCGGTCCTCGCCGACACCCTCGCGCTTCAGGGCGCGCTGGGCAACGCGGCCGGTGGACCAGTGGCCGACGGCACCTACGCGATGGCGGTCACCCTGTACGCGGACGCCGACGGCGCCGACAAGCTGCACCAGGAGCTGTTCATCGAGGTGGCGGTGGCTGGTGGCATGTTCGCCATCGCGCTAGGTGAGAACGACAACCTGCCTCTGGACGCGATCGCGTTGGCAGGGCAGGCAGCGTGGATCGGCGTCAAGGTCGCCGGCGAGCCGGAGCTTCCGCTGGTCGCCCTGGTCCCGGTGCTGCGGGCGTGGCGCGCCGACCTCGCCGACAACGCCATCGCCGCCAACACGGCGGTCGAAGCCGATCACGCCAAGGCGGCCGACACCGCCAAGACCGCCCTGGCCGCCGACACGGCGAAGGAGGCAGCGCACGCGGCCGTCGCCGACACCGCCAAGAGCGCCGACAACGCGACCGAATCGGCCCACTCGAAGACCTCCGACAACGCCAGCAACGCGTTGACAGCGGACGTCGCCAAGAACGCCGATTTTGCGACCAGCGCCGACGAAGCGACCCTGGCCAGCAAGGCGCTGAGCCTGCAGTGCACAGGCTGCGTCGAAGCAGCGATGCTCGCCGACGATGTGCTCGCGCCCTACGCCAAGACGGCCGACCTGGGCGCGGTCGCGACGCTGGACGGCGACAACATCTTTACCGGCAAGAACAGCTTTGTGGGTCTGAGCGCCGGCAAAGGCCAGGTGGTCGGCATGCGGATGGAGAACAGCGACGGCCCGCCGATCGCGTGCGACGCCAGCCTGATCGGCTACATCTACTACGACACCGGCGCACAGGCCCTGCGCCTGTGCAACGGCAACAAGTTCGTCGACGTCGCGTTCGTCGGCGAGCTGGGCTCCGAGGGTCACCCCGCCAAGAGCTGCAAAGCGCTGGCCGGCACCGACGACGACAGCGGCGACGGGCTGTACTGGGTCGACGGTGACGGCGACGGGCCGATCGCCAAGCAGCAGGTCACCTGCGACATGACCACGAGCGGCGGCGGCTGGATGCGGGTGGCAGACGTCGACGCTGCCAAGGGCTGCCCTGGGCAGTGGCAGCAGGTCACCAGCGGTGCGCTCAAGGCCTGCTGGCGCAACACCGGCGGCGCAGTCTGTCGCACCGCCAGCTTCGCGACCGTCGGCGCCGCCTGGAGCGAGGCGCGTGGCTATGTGAAGGCCTTCCAGTACGCCTCGATGGACGGATTCCACCCTTCGGTCGGCATCGACGGCACCTACGTCGACGGCATCTCGCTCACCCACGGGACGCCCCGCAAACACATCTGGAGTTGGGGCGTGGGTCTGCAGAAGAGCGGCGCCGGCGGAAATGGCTGCCCGTGCGCCCCGGGTGGCTCGGCCGTTCCCGGCTTCGTCGGCAACAACTGGTACTGCGAGAGCACCAACCCGACCGGCACCTGGTCGGCCCAGTGGTACACCGCCGACGTGCTCTACGACGGCAAGGGCTGCCCGGCCGGCAACACCTGCTGCGCGCCGAGCGGCCTGCCGTGGTTCCAGCGGGACATGGGCTCAAGCGGCAGCGATGCCCTGGACGCGCGCCTGTGCAGCGATCAGGAGAGCGGCAACGAGGACATCGGCGTGACCCGCATGGAGCTTTGGGTGCGCTGAGTCGCGGGAGCTGTGCTGCGGGCGCGTCGCTGGTGACGTGACGCGTCTACTCCTCGTGATCTTCCACCGGATCGGCCATCGGCGGCAGCTCGAAACGCTCGATCTTCGCGGCCGCGTTGAGAGCCTTGGACTTCTCCGCGCGGTTCTTGTCGATCGCCTCCTGGCGCAGCAGATCGAGGATCGGCGCCTTGGTCGCCTCGAAGCTGGCGGCGGCGTTGTCGCGACGAGCGACGAGCTTGATGACCCAGAAGCGCCCCCCCTGGACCCGTGATGACGCCGCTCGCCTCGCCCGGCTTGAGCTTGTCGAGGGTGGCGACCCACGGTTTGGGCACCTGCTTCCACTTCAAGAAGCCGAGATCCCAGGGGGCGTCACCGTTCGGCAGCTTGTCAAAGCCGGCGCGGGCAACCTCCTCAAAGGGTCGGCCAGCGGCGATCTCGGCCGCTGCGGCGTCGGCCTTCTGCTGATTGCGCTCGAGGATCTGCCAGACGTTGACCTCGCTCTGGATTCGCGCCTTGTTGCCGTCGTAGTAGCGCTGTGCGTCCTCGTCCGTCACCGTCACCTTGGCGCGCACCTCGTCGCGATACCAGGCGGCGGCGAGGGCCTCGCGCTCCAGGACCCTGCGCTGCGCGTCAAGGGCGGCGAGCCTACCCTTGGTCGCGTCGTCGAGCGCCAGCCCGGCCGCCCGGGCCGCCTGGGCCTCCAGCTCGCGCTGCGCGAGGGTTCCGGCGATGTTCTTCTCCAGCTCGGGCTCGATCTTGGTACTGCGACCCTTGGCAGCGACCGAGAGGATCACGTCGTCACGGGTAATGGGCGCTCCGTTGACGCGGACCAAGAGGCCGATCGCCTCGTCGGCCCCAGCGACCGACTCGGCGACGACCGGAAGCGCGGCCGGCTCTGCGGGCTTCTCTGCGCACTTGCAGTCGTCGCAGCCGCCACCATCGCAGGCGACGAGGCCGGCTCCAATGGCGAGGAAACACAAGAGCGGCGCGAAGGAGACTCGGCTACGGGCACTGCGGGTCATGATTCTCTCCTGCAGGCCGGCCAGCGGGCGCGTCTGCGAAAGTCTGCAAAAAAAAGAGACTCCACGACGAGGAGGCGAGCTCCCTGCCGTGGAGTGGTCTTTTGGACGATCAGGCGATCATCCGCAAGTGTTTGCGGAGGTCGGTCGAGCGTGACCCGGTGCGAACCGCGCGTCGAAGCAGCGTGCCACCATGTGGTTGACCGTGATGTCGCAGGCGAAGGCAGCGTTGTGGTCGCAGGCGAAGGCAGCGTTGAGACCGCTGGCGAAGACCGCGGTCTCAACGCTGCCGAGGGTCCCTCGAAGTCAACGATTTCGTCTCTCAGGCCTCTGGCTCCGTGTCGGCCTGCACGGGCACGACGCTGAACTCTTCAGCCGAATTGTCCGAAACGCCCAACGGCGGATAGACCACCGCCGCAACGCGAGCGGCGACGCGGAAGACCGACCACCACACGAACAGCGCCATGATCACGATGCCGGGAGCGAGAAGTACGATGCTGAGCGTGAGCTCTCCGATGTAGGTCCAGTCCATTTTGTCCTCCAGCGTGCTTGCTAGTCTCGAATCGGCGAGGGGTGTCGGGCTCGTCTGACCGGCCCGCCCGCGAACCGCGTCGGTTACTAGACCAAGAAGCAAGATGCGGGCCAACCCCGCCATTCACCGCAACGCGTTGTATGTAATAACTATGTATCAATAGCGCCGGGTGACGGACTGGCGGCGGACTGACAAATTGTCTGCCCACATCGGATATCAAGATGCGGAAATGAGGTGCTGCAGTCGACAGGCTAACCTGACGATCTGACAGGTCAGGCGCTGACAGGCTGTCAGCCGGAGGCGACCGTGAACCCGCGCGCGCCGTTGGTGTCGCTCAGTCGTCGAGGCCGTAGCCGCGGATCTTGCGATAGAGGGTGCGCTCGGCGATTCCCAGGATGCTCGCGGCGGCGCTGCGGTTGCCCTCGACGACGTCAAGTACGCGGACGATGTGGCGGCGTTCGAGGGTGCGCAGAGACTCGAGGCGGTCGCTGTCGGGCGGCGGGGCGACCCTGGTGAGCGCGCGCGGGAGGTGCTGAGGGCCGATCTCGGCGCCGTCACACAGGACCATAGCCCGCTCGACCGCGTGCAGCAGCTCGCGGACGTTGCCGGGCCAGGAGTGGGCGCGCAGCGCGTCCAGTGCGGCCGCCGAGAAGGTGCGCGCCTTGCCAAAGCGGGCGTTGAGACGAGCAAGAAAGTGCAGGGCGAGCACGGGGATGTCCTCGGCCCGGTCGCGCAGCGGCGGCACATCGATCCGAATCGTACAGAGGCGATAGTACAGATCACTGCGCAAGAAGCCGCGCCGCATCATGTCTTCGAGATCGCGGTTGGTCGCGGCGACGATGCGCACATCGACGGAGATCTCGCGGGTCCCGCCGACGTGGCGAAACCGGCCAGTCTCGAGCACCCGCAGGAGGCGGACCTGAGTCTGCGGGCTGACGTCACCGACCTCGTCGAGGAAGATTGTGCCACCGTCGGCCACCTCGAAGAGGCCGTGCTTGCGCTCGGTTGCGCCGGTGTAGGCGCCTTTCTCGTGGCCGAAGAGCTCGCTCTCGAGCAACGCGTCGTGCAGCGTCGTGCAGTCGACGACAACGAGAGGCTTGCGGGCCCGCGGGCTGCGCGCGTGGATCAGCCGGGCGACGACCTCCTTGCCGACTCCTGTCTCGCCCAGCACCAAGGTGGTCGCGTCACTCGCCGCGACCCGTTCGATCATGTCCCGCACAGCGACGAATGCCGGGCTGACACCGACCACATCGGCGCCCAGATCGGGGTTGGAGAAGCCGTCGCTCAAGATCGAGGCGCGCTCGACCAAGGCACGACGCTCGCTGGCTTTGTGCAGCGTCACCTCGAGTTCATCGAGCGGACAGGGTTTGCGCAGGTAGTCGAAGGCGCCCATGCGGATCGCCTCGACGGCTGAGTCGATCGTGCCGTGGCCGGTGAGCATCACCGTCTCGGTGTCGGGATGGCGGCTGCGGATGAGGCGCAGCAGCTCGAGGCCGTCGCCGTCGGCCAGGCGCAGATCGACGACGGCGAGTTCAAAATGGTCATTCTCGATGCGATACTTCGCGCGGCGGACGCTCTCAACGGCGAGGACCTCGTAGCCGCGTCGACCCAGCTCGCGCGAGAGCAGGTTACGAAAGACATCGTCGTCATCGACCAACAACAAGCGTGTGCGCTCCATCAGGCCTCCCCCTCGTGTGCCAAGGCGAAGTGCAGCGCGAAGGTCGTGCCCCCCGCGGCGCCGGTGTCGACGACCTGCAGATCGCCGCCCCAGCCGCGGGCCAGGTTCAGCGACACAAAGAGCCCCAGGCCCGTGCCCCCCTCGCGCTTGGAGAAGAACGGCTCGAAGATCCGCTCGGGCTCGTCGGTCGGCAGGCCACAGCCCTGGTCTCGCACCTGGACCTCGACCCGGCGGGCTTCGGTGTCGACGGCGAAGCACACCCGCACGACGGTGGCCGGCTCGCTCGCCTGCACGGCATTGAGCAGGAGATTGAGCAAGACCTGCTGCACGGACGACGGCGGCGCAAGGACGACCGGCACGTCGGCAGGCTCGACCTCGATGCGGACTCCCGCCTCGCGCGCGGTGGGGGCGACGAGACCGGCGACCAGGCTCGCGACAGCGCCCAGATCGAGGATTTCGTGGCGCAGCGACCGACCGCGGACGAGTTGCAGGAACTGTTGGGTGATCGCGCCGCATCGCACGACCTCGCGCGAGGCGATCGCGACGTACTCACGCACGTCGACGGCGGCCTGGGGGGGCTGCGACTCCATGTCTCGGCAGACGCTCTCGACCGCGTCGAGGCAGGCGCTGATGGATGCCAGCGGCGTGTTGATCTCGTGAGAGAATCCCGACGCGAGCATGCCCACCGAGGCCATCCGCTGGTAGTCGGCGAGACGGGCTTCGGCGCTACGCCGATCAGAGATGTCGCGCCAGACCTCGACGACGTGGCTCATGACGCCGTCTTCGTCGCGCAGAGGCGACGCACGTACCTCCTCGTAGCGTCGTGCGCCAGCGACGCCCGGCACGGTCAGCACCGCCGTCGAGACCGCGCCGCCGCTCAAGCACATCAGCGCGGGGCACTCGTGGTCCGTACCCGGACCGCATCCGACCGAGCGGGCCATGTCGGTCTGCCAACAGCATTGCCCGATCAGGGCGTCGGCCGTGGTGCCGAAGCGGCGGGCAAACGCCTGATTGGCCGCCGTGATGTACAGGTCGGGCGACAACACGACGAGGCCGTCGTCGACGCTGTCGATGATGCGCTGCAGGCTGGCGCGCTGGTCCTGTACGCGTTCGAGGAGCTCGACGACCGAGTCCGCCATGCGATTGAACTGCCGCTCCAGGCGTGTGAGCGCGTCGTTGCCCTCAACCGGAACGCGCCGCTCCAGATCGCCCAGGCTGATCGCCCGCGCGGTCGACTCGAATCGGTACAGGCGAGCCAAGAGGAAGCGCCGAAAGACGAGGATGATTGCGAAGATCAGCAGCAACGCGGTCGCCGCCGTGCCAAGCGCGAGACGCCGCACCGATCGCTTGACGTTCTTGATGGTCGAGCCGACCTCGACGTCGACGATCAACAGGCCGTTCATCGTGTCCTCGGGGTCGTGGCACTCGTGGCATGCCGGCCGATTGGGGATCGGCTGGACGCTGCGCAGCGCCGCGTGGCCGGCGAGATCGATCACGACGGCGCGCTGGCGAAAGTCGGGCGGGCGGCTGTGGCAGACCGTGCACGTCGCGTCCTTCTCGTTGAAGTACTGCTCATGCACGGTGGGGTCGCTGGAGAACCTCACCTTGCCTTCTCGGTCCAGAACCATCACGCGCTCGATCGGCGGGTCGACCGCGAAGCTGTCAACCATTCGCTTGACCAGGCTTCGGTCTTTGGATTCGAGCATCTGATGCTCGAGGGCGAGGCGCATGAGGCGCGCGGCCGTGGCCGCGTGGGTGCGGCTCATCGTCAGCGCCTCGTCGCGGTAGTTCACGTACAGGACATAGAAGCCGATCGACAGCCCGCCGAGCACCAGCAGCGAGACCGCCACACCGATCTTCCAGTCGAGCCGTTCGAACGGCATCGGCCGTCGCATTGTTCCCCCCCCAATCTCTGCCGAGCCACGGCTGCCGCCTCTATGAAAAGCTAGCGGATCAAATCAGATATGGGGAGAACTACATGCTAAATAGGACAACCGCCTGGATGTTATATCCATTCCCGCCTCCATATTCTTGGCCCGCCTCCATATTCTTGGCCCGCCTCCATATTCTTGGCCCGCCTCTAGATTCTTGGGGAGGGTGGCGGCGATCCCGGGCAGCCAAGACCGTGGTAGGCGAGACCGTGGTAGGCGAGACCGTGGTAGGCGAGACCGTGGTAGGCGAGACGCTGGCAGGCAAGCGAAAAACCGGCCTGCCTACTTGCAAACGCCCGAAGCACAAACGCCGCCCTCACAAGCAGTGCCATCGCTGAGCGCGTTGTGGTCGCAGCTGCCATCGACGGCCGAACACGCGTCGATGGTGCACGGCTCGCTGTCGTCGCAGTCGATCGACTGACCCGCGCAGCTGCCTTGGCTGCAGGCGTCGGCGCTTGTGCACGCGTTGGCGTCGTCGCAGGCCGCCCCCTCGCCCAGGCTGCTGTGGACGCAGATTCCTGTGATCGGCTCGCAGGCGTCGATGGTGCACGACTCGCCGTCACCGCAGTCGCGCAGCGGTCCGCCTACGCACGTGCCGGCGTCACAGGCGTCTGGCACCGTGCAGAGGTTGCCGTCTTCGCAGTCCCCCTCGGCCACGGCGACGAAGACACAGTCGCCGGACTGTTTGTCGCAGCTGTCGAGGGTGCAGGACTCGCCGTCGGAGCAGATCTTGATCTTGCCGGCGCCGCAGACGCCCTTGCCGCAGTGATCGGCGAGGGTGCAGGGGTCGCCATCCTCGCACTGCAGCCCGTCGTTGCCCGGGGTGTGAGTGCAGCCAGCCTCGGCGTCGCAGGCGTCCTTGGTGCATGCGTTGCCGTCGTCGCAAGCTGACTCATCGGCGCCGACACAAAGCGCGCCGCTGCAGATGTCGCCGCTGGTGCAGCCGTTGCCGTCGTCGCAGGGACCGCCGTCGAGAGCGCCATGGAAGCAGCCCTCAACCGCGTTGCAGCTGTCGATGGTGCATGCGTTGCCGTCGTCGCAAGGGGTGCCCGTCTGCGGCTTGCAAGTGCCGCCGTCGCAGATCTCATCGCCCGTGCAAGCGCTGCCATCGTCGCAACCGAGACCGTCGGCGGCGGGGTGCTTGCAGCCCGCGTCGGCGTCACAGGTGTCCTCGGTGCAGACGTTGAAGTCGTCGCAGTCCGCCGCTCCACCGCCCTTGCAGGCGCCATCGACGCATGCGTCCTCGACCGTGCACGGGTCGCCGTCATCGCAGGCGTCGGCCGACGAACCCTTGTGCGCGCAGCCGACCTTTGGTTCGCACCAATCCAGCGTGCAACCGTCGATGTCGTCGCAGTCGGTCGCCGAACCAGAGTTGCATTGCCACGCATCGCACCAGTCGCCGGTCGTGCAGGCGTTTGTGTCATCGCAGGCGACTGCGCCGCCGCTTTCGAACCAAGTCATCGAGACCCGGTAGAACAGACCAGCCGGGTTGGTCTGCCAGGTCGTGTCCTTCTTGCCCGGGTTGGTGACCACGCACTGCAGGACGTTTTCGCCTTCCTTGATCGCACCGTCCAACGGCAGGTTGAGGGGCGAGCCGGTGTTCGCCTCGCCGACCTCGACTCCAATGAGCTTGCCGTTGAGGTTGCAGACGAACGCGCCGTCCGTTGCGATGTCGATCCAGGCGAGGACCTTGGAAGCCCCGACCGGCACGTCGAAGATGCGCCGGAAGACAACCTTGGTGTCTGTTTCCGGGGTCTCGACCTGCGCGGTGCTCCAGATCCATTTTGCTCCCGCCAGGGCGTGCGTCCACTCCAGGTCACCGTCCCAGGTCGCGACCGCAGGCTGCCACTTGCCAGCGGCATCGAGCCACAGGGTCAGCTCGTCACTCACGAAGGCCGACGTCTTGTTCGCGCCGGTCGAGGCGACCTGGTATTCGCAGCCGAACTCGGCGGTGCACTCCTCAATGGAGCACGCCTTGCCGTCGTCGCAGGTCACGACGATGACGTCGACGCAGGCGCCGCCTTTGCAGGTGTCGGCGACCGTGCACGGGTCAGCGTCGTTGCACGAGATGCCGTCGGCAGGCGGGTTGGTGCAGCCACCACCGGGCACGCACTTGTTCGAGGTGCAGTGGATGTCGTCGTCGCAGAGCGTCCCAGTGACACCGGTGCAGGCGCCGTCGAGGCAGGCGTCGACCTTTGTGCAGGTGTTGCCGTCGTCGCAGCTCTTGCCCGGCGTCACGTAGGTGATGTCGGCGCGATACAGCAACCCGGCAGGCTCGGCGGCGTCACCATCGCCACCAGGCATGGGCGGGGCGTTCTCGACCTCGCACTTCAGGACATTGGCGCCCTTGAGCAAGAGGCCGTCCAGGCTGACGCTGGTCGCTTGTGTGTAGTTGACGGGTTTGGGCTTGGTGATGACGAGCTTGCCGTTCAGCCAGCACCACACCATGTTATCGGCGGCGACCTGCAGCGTGCCCTTCATCGTTCCAGGGCCGGCGAGCAGTTGGAAACTGTGCGTAAAGGCGACTTTTGCCAGGGGCAGCGGGTCGTCGTAGGGCACGGCCGACCAGATCCACTTCGCGCCGTCGATCTGAGCGGTCCAGAACGACGGCGGATCGGCGATGACGCCTGCTGGCTTCGGATCGACGAGCAGCTGCTCGCCGGGGATCTCCTTGATCGCCGTAGTCGCCTGGGTCCCCGTGCCGCTGTACAGCACCAGCGCCGACTCCTTGGTGTCGGTATCGGTGCTGTGCAAGCAGCCCTTGACCTTGTCGCAGCTGTCGTCGGTGCACAGGTTGCCGTCGTCGCAGTTGATGGCGCCGGCGGTGACACACGCCCCGTTGGTGCAGGTGTCGGGTCCCATGCATGCGTCGCCGTCGTCACAGGGGTCGGTGGTCGGCGTGTTGCTGCAGCCCTTGTCGGGATCGCACACATCGTCTGTGCATGCGTTGCCATCGTCGCAGTCCACCGGCGCGCCGCTCTTGCACGACATGTCGATGCACGCGTCCTTGATGGTGCACGCGTTGCCATCGTCGCACGGTGCGGCCTCGTTGCTGCTGTGCTTACAGCCGACCTCGGGGTCACAGAAGTCCATGGTGCAGCCGTTGGCGTCGCCGCACTCGACCGGTACCAGCCCCTTCTGGCACTTGCCCTTGTCGCACCAGTCGCCGGACAAGCACCAGTTTCCATCCGAGCAGGGTGTGTCGGTCAGCGGCTCGAAGTAGCAGAAGCCATCCTTGGGGTTGCAGATGTCCGCCGTGCAGCCATAGCCGTCATCGCAGCCAAGCAGCTTGCCCGGCTGGCAGACACCGCCGCTGCACTTGTCGAAGAGAGTGCACTCGTTGCCGTCCTCGCAGGGCTTGTCGGCTGGCTTGTAGACGCAGCCAAGCTTGGCGTCGCAGGTATCCCAGGTGCAGGGGTTGCCGTCATGGCAGACCACGCCCTTGCCGATGCACTGACCCTTTACGCAGGTGTCTGCCACAGTGCAGACGCTGCTGTCGCTGCAAGGCACCTGGTCGAGAACCGCCGTGACGACGCAGCCTTTGACCGGGTCGCAGGCGACCGGCTTGCAGGGTCCCAGGTAGTCGCACGCCTTGAGATCCTGACCCACGCACTTGCCACCGGCGCACGCGTCGGTCTCGGTGCACAAGCTGCCGTCGTCGCAGCCGATCGTCAGGGGCGGGTGTTTGCACTCCCCGGAGTCGGAGTCACAGGTGTCGCCGGTACAGTGGACGCCGTCGCTGCATGTCTTGAACTTGCCAGGAGCGCACGCGCCCTGGGCACAGTGGTCACCGCTTGAGCAAGCGTCACCGTCGTCACAAGGCTTGTCGTCGAGCACAGCGACGCACTGGCCGGTGTCGAAGTCGCATTGGGGCAGCGCGCACTCCAGGTTGTCTTTGCAGACCTTGGCGGGACCGGACTGGCAGGCCCCAGCGAGGCAGGTGTCCGAGATGGTGCACGGGTTGCCGTCATCGCAAGCGACCCCAGCCGCGCCGGCGACGAAGACGCACGCGCCGCTGGCGGGATCACAGGCGTCGTTGGTGCAGAAGTTGCCGTCATTGCAATCGAACTGGTCACCCGCCAGGCACACACCGGTGAGGCACTGATCGCCCTTCGTGCACAGGTCGCCGTCGTCACAGGACAGGCCGTCACCGTAGCCAGCGACCGCGCACTTGCCGGTGGCGTTGTCGCATGCGTCGGCGGTGCAAGGGTTGCCGTCATCGCAGGGGAGCTGGGGCCCGGGCTGGCAGACGCCCTCCAGGCAGAGATCGTCAAGGGTGCACGGGTTGTCGTCGGCGCAGTCCAGACCAGTCTGGCCGACAGCGTCGCATTGACCAGAGTCGGGGTCGCAGAAGTCCTTTGTGCAGTCATTGCCGTCGCTGCACAGCGCCGCCTGGCCGGGTTTGCACGCGCCGTCGGCACAGTGATCATCAAATGTGCACGCGTTGCCGTCGTTGCAGACGTTGTCGTTGGCGGTGAACAAACAGCCAGCGAGCGGGTCGCATGCGTCGTTGGTGCACGCCTTGCCGTCGTCGCAGACCAGCGCCTTCCCTGGGATGCACAGACCGGCGAGGCAGTGGTCTCCAAGCGTGCAGACCGAGGCGTCAGCGTCGCAGGACATCTTCTCGGCGACGTTCTTGGGCTTGCAGACACCGTCGAGGGAGTCGCAGGACCACGTCACGCAGGAGGTGTCCTTGCTCTCGTCGCAGACAACAACGGTCTTGAGGTCGAGCTTGCACGCGTGCACGATCAGGTCGCAGTACAACGTGCCGGTGCACATGTCGCCGTCGTCGTAGCCGGCGCAGTCGGCATCGGCTTCGCAGGCGCAGACGGTCTTGCCCGAGGTGCATGCGCCGCCGATGCAGAAGTCGCCGGCGGTGCAGCCGTTGCCGTCGTCGCAAGGCGTGCCATCGACGGGCGCAAAGACACAGGCTCCGCTCTTGGGATCGCAGGTGTCGACGGTGCACAGCGTTCCGTCGTCACACAGCGCCTCGGGGCCGCCCTGGCAAGCCCCGCCGGCGCACTGGTCACCTTGGCTGCATGCCAGACCGTCCTCGCAGCCCACGCCGTCGATGGTCGCCTTCGAACCACACTTGCCGGTCGTCGGTTCGCAGGTGTCGGTGGTGCAGAGGTTGCCGTCCTCGCAGTCCTTGACGACCGCACCGCCGAGACAGCCGCCAGCGTCGCAGTGGTCACCGCTGGTGCACGCGTTGCCGTCATCGCAGGGGGCGTCGTTGGCGTCGAAGGC
>CALGHC010000566.1 GCA_937915965.1 uncultured Myxococcales bacterium | reverse complement strand
TGCTTTGCCCGAAGTACGGCAACTGCTGCCCCGACTGGACCGCACTGTGCGCCCCTCAGCTGCTCTCCTGCGCCGGCCGCTGCGACGAGGCCTTCGACCCAGACCTGCCTTGCCAATGTGGCATGGAGTGCGTCGGCCACGGATCGTGCTGCACCGACCACCTCCAGCAGTGCGCCAACGGGATCGACCTCGACTGGGTGATGGCGCCACCAGGACTGTGCGACAACCCCGCCCTTTGGCGGACAGTCGACGAGGTCAAGGACGGCGACACCTTCACGACCACCGCGGGCGAGAAGGTGCGGCTGTTGACGGTCAACACCCCAGAGCTCACGGGTGACGAGTGCTGGGCAAAGATGGCGTCGAACTACAGCTGGCAGACCCTCAGCGGTGCGCCGGAGGTCTGCATGACCGGCGACCCCGAACAGGGCGACGTCGATGTCTATGGCCGGCTGCTACGCTACGTCTGGTTCAAGGCGCCACAGCTCGACGGCAAGCTCGCGCTCTTCAACGCCCGCCTCGTTCGGCTGGGTCATGCGCTGGTCTTCTATCCCTTCGCCAAGGACAACATCTACGAGACGCCGGCGCTGCTGATGCAGGAGAAGGCGCACCAGCTCGGCCTGGGTGGCTGGAACGCGTGCGATTGGAAGTGAAGGCGCAGCTGCACCGGCCCGGTGGCCACGACCGGCGGCCTGTTCACACTGCCAGCGTGCGCTGTGCTTCAGCGTGCGAGCGGCTGATGCAGTCCTCCAAGGCCAACCCCGCGAAGTAGTTTCCCGTCAGGGCCACGCGGCCTCCTGCGAGCGCGTCGTCGACCGCGGCGACCGTCGCGGCGTGACCGAGGACAGGCGACGGAAGCGACGCGCGGCCGTCGGCGACCGCCTCGAACGCAGATTGCGGCACACCGATCACGCCAGCGATGCGTTCGAGGCGATCTGCGCGGGCGACGCCAGCGGGGAAATGGAAGGTAAAGGCGCGCCAGTTCGGGTCGGCGACGACATCACGGCTCACCGCGGAGCGAAAGATGTCCTGCGCGGGCACGATGCCGGCGAGGGCAGGCAGGGACACGGCGTCGGCGCGAACGACCACGCCGGTCGACTCCACCTCGGCCGTCCCGACACCGGCGAGGGCGTCGCCAGCCGCAGGCGCGATCCCCGCCAGGAGGGTCGCAGCGACGCCGGCTGGGGTGGCGATCGCGACCACCTGCGCGGTGAGAGCAGCGCCGTCGCTTGTCCGCAAGCTGTAGTGGTCGCCAAGCGCCTCGACGGCCTCAACCGAGGTACCCGTTCGAACGTCGATCTCGTCACGCGCGGCGAGCGCGTCGCAGAGCGTCTGCAGGCCGCCGTCGAGGGTAAAGCTGCGCAGCACATCTGTGCGGCGTGGTCGCTTTTTGAAGAGCATATCGGCAGGGAAGGCGTCGGCCCGCTGGCAGGGGACGGCGGCGAGAAACTGACCCAGAAAGCGCGCGTAGTTGCGTTTGCCGACCAGAGCCGAAAAGTACTGCTCAACGGTGCGGTCCTGTTTCGAGAGGAACGGCATCCTCCAGGCGTGCGACGCCGCCTCGGTCAACCCGACCTGGGCCATGACCGACTGCAGCTCGCCATCGCGCAACATGCGAAACGACACCTTGGCGCGCGGCAGGAGGCGCTCCATGAGGCCACATGCCTCGATCAACTCGATAAAGAGACCGTACGAGTTGTAGCAGGTGTGCGCGCCCATCTCGAACCAGTAGCCGGTGTCGAGACGCTCGCTGCGGATACAGCCGCCGGGCCGGTCGCTGGCCTCAAGCACGGTCACCTGGCGGCCGGCTGCGGCGGCGTAGTGGGCGAAGCTCAGCCCGCTGATACCTGCACCGACAACGACGACGTCGTTTCCGCTCATGACGGGCTCCTCCGCGCCGGCTGGTCGGCATCGCCGGTGGCGCGGCGGAAGTATGCGTCGCAGCGGCGTGGGTGGCCAGCGGCACCCGCTGACCCCACCTGCGCGGCCGAGTCGCGATGAGCCGTTGCTGCAGCGGGCCGCGCCCTGCAAGACTGGCAGCCGCGCCCTGCAAGACTGGCAGCGCAGGGCGGGTCCACGCGGGCCCATATTCGGCCGACGCGCCGCCGACGCAGGTGAACCATGCCGCCAACTCACGACGAGCGACGTGCGAGCGCACCGGGCAACCAGAATCGCTCGGATGCGTCACGTACGGCCGGCGGCACGACGGCAGCGAGTCGGCCGGGTGGTGCCAGCGGCGGTCTGCGCGCGGGGCTGCGCACCATGGACTACGCCGACGGCGCCCGCTCGGTGCGGCCGCCAGCCGAGAGAGGCACGAGCGGCGACGGCGCTGACACGATGCCCGCCGGCGTCCCGCGCACCCCCGAGGAGATCCAGCGTTCCATCGACCACGTCGGAGTCGGCGCGACAATGACCAAGGGCAAGGAGCTTGGTCGCTATGGCGATGTCAGCCTGGCGATGCGGGCAGGCACACGACTCAACGCTACGGCGAGCCGCCGTGGTGTGTCGATCAGCGCCGATCCGGGCCTCGACGTGATCATCCCGTGGTTGCCCGATGCTGTGGTCCGCCGCCTGCGCTACGACTTTGCCACCGGCGCCTTCTCGGCCTCGGCAGAGGGCCTCGGCCCCGATGGTCTCTACAGCAAGGCGGTCGCCTGGATCGCGGACAGCTACTTCAAGGCCAAGCTGCCCGCCAAGATGCGCGCCGCCGGCTACAATCCCAACACCGATCCCGACGTGCTCGGCACGTTCAAGTCGCTGGGCAGTGTATTCGGCATCGACCCTGCCCAGGCGGTGCCAGGCGCCGGCGGCGGCGGCGGTGGCGGCGAGGACGACCCGGCGAGCGACCTGGTCGATCCGTCGGCGAGCCTGGGCTTCCACCTCGCCAAGGCCATCACGATCCCGATCGCGGGCGGCGAGGCCGAGGTCGTCATCCCGGCGGCGGCGCGCTTCGACCTCGCAGCGAGCCTCAAGGGGCGCGCCAACAAGCCGAGCGTCGGCAGCCTGACGCTTCGGTCTCTGGGCAAGCCGATCGAGCTGCGCAAGATCACGGGATTCGCCGCCAGCTTGCAGGGGATCGATATCAACGCGATCACCGTCCTGCCGGGCGGCCGCGTGCAGCTGGACTACGAGCTCGTCCTGGAGCAGATGGCCAACGGCGCCGTCGCCCTGGTCGGCCTCTTCGCCCTGCTCGCTGGCGACCCGCGCCTCGCGAGCCAGCCGATGCCGCGCACCCGCTTCGAAGAGCTGCGCAAGACGGTAGACGCCAAAATCGCCGCCGAAGTGCAACCCCGCCTCGCCGACCTGCTCCGCGAGTACGACAAGGCCCTGCCCGGCATCTCGCTGGTCGAAGCGTTCGGGCTGTAGCCGCGAACGAACGCGGCGCCCCCCTGCCGACCGCCGCCAACGACCGAGAACCTCGCGACAGCGAACGCCCATTTGGCTCGAGCTGGCTTGCCCTGTTTCAGCTCAAGCTCAGCTGCCCTGTTTCAGCTCAAGCTCCGCTGCCCCGTTTCAGCTCAAGCTCGGCTGCCCTGTTTCAGCTCAGGCCGGCATCGGCTATGCTCGCGACTTCAACGGAGGTCTCCATGGTCCCTGCCCGCCTCGCTGCCCGTACTGCGCTTGTCCTGGCGCTGCTGCTGCCTTCTCTCGCCCTCGCCATGCCGCTGCAGCTCGGCGCGGAGGGGCGCCTGACGGCCGCGGGTGGCGGCCCGATCGCCGACGGCAAATACGGCCTGGTCGTTTCGCTCTACGACGCCAAGGACGCGGTCGAGTCGTTGTGGTCCGAGGCGATCGTCGGTGTGACCGTCGCCAGCGGCATGTTCGTAGTCAGCTTCGGCAACAACCCGAAGAACGTGCTGACGGTGGAGCTCTTCGCCAAGCAGGCCGAGGTCTGGCTGGGGGTGTCGGTCGACGGCGAGCAGGAGTTGACTCGCCAACGGTTGGTCAGTGTGCCCTACGCCATCGTCGCCGCGCGAGCGGACAGCGCCGTGGTCGCCGACACCTTGTCGCAGCCCATCGGCGGCGAGCTTGTGGCGCCCGCTTCGATCAGCCAGGACAAACTCTCCTTCGGATTCGCCGGGTCGAGCCAGAAAGACGGCGCGGCGACCCAGGCCCTCGATCTGGACTGCACGGCGTGTGTGAACGCCGGCGAGATCGCGGTCGCCGCGGTCGGCAGCAGCGCCCTCATTGACGGCAGCGTCACGACCGCAAAGATCGCCCTGGGCGCCATCGGCAAGGAGCAGGTCGGCTTCAGCTACGCCGGCAGCGAGTCCCAGGGCGGTCCAGCGTACGTGGCCGAGGTCGCCAACGGGCTGAAGTGCACGGGCTGCGTCGGCAGCGCGGCGCTGGCGGACGGTGCGATCGTCACCGCCAAGCTCGCCGACGGCAGCGTCGCGGCGGCCAAGCTCAGCGACGGCGCGGTCACCACCACGAAGCTCGCCGACGCGAGCGTCACCGAGGCGAAGCTCGCCGACGGCAGCGTCAGCGCCAAGAAGCTCTCGGGTCTCGCCTTCCCCACCTCCGACGAGGCCCCCTACGGTTGCGATGCCGACCACTTTGGCCACACCTGGGCGAACCCAAAGACGCGCACGGTCTATGTCTGCAACAGCGAGACGTGGTTCCCGATCCTCATCGACACTATCGGCACCGCCCAGAACCCGGGCTTGACCTGCGCCGACATCATCGCCAAGCAGCCGGCCGCCAAGGACGGCGTGTATTGGCTCGATCCCGATGGCGCCGGCGGCAGCGCCGCCTTCCAGGTCTGGTGCGACATGACCACCGACGGCGGCGGCTGGACCCTGGTCGGAAAGACCGCGGGTGCGACCCACAACGGCGACGGCGGCGTGCTCGACGGCCACGACACGGCCCGTTGGAAAAACCGCCAGTACTTTGGCGACGTGACCGTACTCTCTGAGGTCGCAGCGCTCGGACCTGCATACGAAGCCGTGCCCTTCACCGACTTCATGCTGCGCGGCCTGCACGACGGCACCAAGCGGCTCGCCTGGCGAGTGGGCGAGAAGCAATCCAGCCTGTACGCGGTCTTCGACAGCGGCAAGGTGATCAAGACCACGGACGTGCTGGTCGGCGCCTTCAACACGCTGGACTGGCGCTCGGGCTGCGGCACCGGATCGGGACCCGACGGGACTGGGCCGCAGTTCTACGGCTTCAACATCCGCTCGGACGGCGACACGACCGCGCCGGGGCTCTTCAACGGCGCCAAAGCCGGATGGTGCGCTGCGCTCGCCGGCTGGGGCCGCGACAACAACACCGGCGGCTACACAGGCGGCGGCCTGGGCGCCGACTGCCAGGGCCGTGGCCACCAGATGGGGCGGCACTACTGGGGCTATGGCGACGGCTGCAACGCGGCGGGCTGGAGCGGCCAGAGCAACCTGAACAGCTTCTACGGTCACGCCTTCTTCGTGCGCTGATCGAAGCACGGCCGGCGTCCTTCACCAGACCATTCGCTGCGCTCCGGCTCTGGCATTCGGAGATCCACGTGCTAAACTGCGGTCGCTTGTAGTTGTCACCGGCCGCGCCATGGACCTGGTGCCGGCCGTTCCCGGGGGCCTCGGTCGCCATCGGGAGCGTGGCGTGGCGCTGAGCGCGCGCCGTCGTGCGATGAGCGCGCAACAGGTACCGAGGGAACTGCCGCCCCGCGGCCCAAACGTCGCCGCGAGCCCTGCAGTCCGACGGACCACGGGCCGAAAAGGACAGGTGAATCATGCGAGTCGCTCAACGATGGACGCCCTGCGCGGCAGCGCTTCTCTTCGTCTCTGCGTTTGCCTGCGAAGGCTCGGTCGGTTCCGTGGGCGCGCCAGGCATCCAAGGCGAGCCCGGCCCGACCAGCATGGGCGACAAGGGCGACAAGGGCGAAAAGGGCGAGAAGGGCGAGAAGGGCGAGACCGGCGAACAAGGCATCCAGGGGCCCCAGGGAGACAAGGGAGACACCGGTGACCAAGGCATCGAAGGGCCCAAGGGCGACAAGGGAGACACCGGTGACCAGGGCATCGAAGGGCTCAAGGGCGACCAGGGGCTGCAGGGAGAGAAGGGCGACAAGGGTGACCAGGGAGATCCCGGCCAGGGGGAGCAAGGGCAGCAAGGCGAACAGGGCCCACAAGGCGACAAGGGAGACACAGGCGCTGGCGGTACCCAGGGCGTCCAGGGTGACAAGGGAGACACCGGCGACAAGGGAGACAAGGGAGACAAGGGAGACAAGGGAGACACCGGCGACACCGGCCCTCAGGGCGACACCGGCCCGGGAGGGACGCCAGGACCGACCGGTGCTGCCGGGGGTGGCGCAAAAGTCGGCGCCTTCCACGGCCAGCAGATGCTGCTGTCGACCGGCGATTTTGCCACTTCTGGCAAGGTCTTTGTCGACGCAAAGATCACCAAGGCCTCCATCGTCGCTGGCGTCGTCAGCGTCGACTTCAAGGTCAGCGAGAAGAACGACGCGGCGACGCCAGTCGCGAGCGTCGAATCGATCGGCGCCAACATCGCGGCGCTCGTGGAGGACGGACCAACGACGCGTTGGTTCGCCCTGATCTACCGGACCCAGACAGTGAAGGAATCGAACGAACACGACTGGCCCGCGCAGGACGGCGACAGCGCGCTGCAGGCCTACCGCGAGAACACCGGCGTGCTGACCAACCACGGCGATGGCACCTACACCTACGTCTTCGAGACCAAGCTGGGCGACACGATCACCGGCCTCGACCCGCTTGGCAAGCCGTGGACGTGGGTCCGGGACGCAGAGGCGACCCACCGCATCGCGATCACGATGGGTGGCCACTCTGGTCCGACGGCGGACGCGACCTTCGACTTCGTGCCCAGTGATCCCGGTGCCGACCCGCAGACGCGGGCGATCGTACCGACCGGCGCCTGCACCGCTTGCCATGGCGAGCACGAGTTCCACGGTCACGGCGGCGACCGCCTCAGCGTCGAGACCTGCGTGACCTGCCACAACGCGGGTAACATCGATCCTCAGAGCGGCGAGTCGCTCGATTTCAAAGTCATTAT
>CALGHC010000565.1 GCA_937915965.1 uncultured Myxococcales bacterium | reverse complement strand
GCCGCGCAGCCCAGGGCGCGGGCCCGCACCTCGCCGACCGCCGGCGCAGGGGGCGGGCACGCGGGAGAGCTACCGCCATCGCTGGTCTGAGCGGCCGTGTCGGGCGCCGACGCGTCGGCTTTGGTCCCGCCGCAAGAGGCAACGGCGAGGAACAGGGTCACGAGCCCCATAACGACAGCCGACACGGCAAGTCGAAGTGGGAGGCCGCTTGTGGATTCGCGCATTGCTCGACTCCTATGACTGCCGACCAAAGCGCGCTTTGCGACAGGTGATGCCGCCCGCTCTGCCTTCACGGCGTCAATCAGCGGGCGCCGGCTTGGGCATCGACGGCCACCACACGGCACGCTCTGCGTCGCGACGCATCGGGTGCAGGTGCAACAACAGCGCGACGACATCGTCTGGCAGGGGTTCGGTGCCGCCATCCCGCTGAGACGCCGCCAACTCTACGAGGCACAGAGCCTGGTAGGTCACCATTGCCTGATCGATCCAGGTGCGCATGGCGACCGTGGCGGACTCGGAGCGGTCCGCAGCGATCAGCGCCGCCTGCGCCAACAGCGCGCCGCAGCGCTGCCGCAGCACTGCCTTCAGGGGGTGCGCGGACGCGGCGATGCGCATCTCAAGCTGGCTGAGGAAAGGGCGATGGAGCTCATAGCGGCCCATGTCCCGATGAAGCTGGGCGCACAGGACGTTGTGAGTCCCCTCCCAGCTCTCAGTGACCATCGCGTCGCGGTACAGGCGCGGCAGACTGCTGAAGGTCTCGATCGTGCCGTTGCCGCCGAAGACCTCGATGCCGATCCGTTGCATCTGGGTGTTGCGAACCGAGGTCCAGTACTTGTTCATGTTGAGCCCAAACCGAACGGTGTCGTCGTGCGCACCGGTCGCCTGCAGGGCTATCAGATCAAAGGTGCTCGCCGTCGCCGCGAGCGCCTCTGCGTAGAGCGTCGCGATTGCGCGCGAACGTGGCGGCCTCGTGCCAGGTGCGCCACATCGCACCCGCACAGGCCATCGCGTTGAACAGCCGAGACGTGTTGAGCACGATGCCGACGACGTTGTGGATGCCGCGGTCGAGCGGTCCCAGCTGCCACGCGAGGGAACCATTCCAATCAAGCTCACCCGACGCCATGCCGCGAGTACCGAGCTTGTCCTTGAGCCGGCGGATCGTGAACGCGTTGACGCCTTCGTCAGCCCCGGCGGCGGCGCGCGCCTCGTCAGGGAAGTCGCGCGGGTCCCGGGGAACCAAGAAGAGGCCCAAGCCGCGACTGCCGGCGGCGGCGCCTTCGGGGCGAGCCGTGATCAAGAACAGGGACGCGTCGATCACCGAACAGAACCACTTTTCGCCGTGGATTCTCCAAATTGCGGGTCGATCGCTGGTCTCTGACGCGACGAGCTCGGCGCGGCACGCGTTCGAGCCGACATCCGAGCCACCCTGCACCTCGGTGAGAAACTGCGAACCATGCAGCTTGGTCGCGTAGTTCGGATCGGTCAGACCCGGCAGGTAGCGCTCCTTGAGCCAGTCGTGGCCGGTGTGTTCGATGCAGCCGATCATCCCGGCCGTGCACGCGACGGGGCAGACGTGGCCTGCCTCGCCGTGGTGGCTGGCGAGGGTCACGAGAGCCGCCTGTTCGACCGCGCGCTCAGGCCGGCCAGTCAGGCCCATCACGCCCGATCCGTACAACCTCGCGCCGAACGTGTGGTAACTGGGGTCGAAGACGACCTCTTCGGTTCGCCGCCCAATGCCATCCCAGCGGGCGAGCTGAGGCAGGTGTGGGTCGAGATTGCAGCGCTCAACCTCAGCCTCTGCGGCGACCATCTCAGCGCCGAACGCGGCGAGCCGTTCAAGCGCCGCGCTCTGCGTGTCCTCTGGCAGGTATCGGACGGCCAGATCGCGCAACCCCGAGTTATCTGTGAACCAGTTGGCCGGACGATCGGCACGCCAGCGGGCCAGCGCATCGCGACCGGCGGCGACAGCGTCTTGCCTGTTCGCGTTGCCGATGTCGTCTTCCCGTGCGTTCATCGATTCCTCCTCGACGCTACAGCCCCACGGCGGCCTCTTGGGGGTCTACTTCATCGCCGCGGCCTCGCCAAGAGCGCGAGCCGGCCCGAACCGGCTCAAACCGGCTCAAACCGGCGCGGCTCAACGAAGCGGCCACCGCGCTGTAGCCAGTCTCGGCGCCCGCCCAGGGGTCAAAACATCCGCCCGATCTGGTTGCCTCAGAGAGCCCCCGAGCGAACGACCGGTGGTCGCTGCGGATTATCGGTCAATTTCAAAGCTCTTGACACCTATCAAGTCACTGATAGATCGATCTGGCGAAAGCGAGTCGACAATCGACTAGCTGGCAGGGCGGCTGAGTATGCCGCCGCCGGGGAGTGAATGAAGGGTTCGGAGCCGGACGAGACGACGCACGACCTGCTAGACAGCTATCGACTCCTCTCGGG
>CALGHC010000564.1 GCA_937915965.1 uncultured Myxococcales bacterium | reverse complement strand
TTGCCAGCCGGCACTCGGTGGTGCGTCGGCTCGGTCCGCCGACAGCAATCCACGCTATGGAGCACGGACCGACATGTTGGAGCCGCGCCCTCCCTTCTACGTAGCGCTGGACCGAAAAACCGGCTGCTGTTATAGTCCTGGGGAATCCGACATTCCATTGTGCCCTAGCACCTTTGCTGCGGGCATCCCGATCGCCAGTTCGACCCCAAGCCGGCACTCAGATCGCGACGAATGCGGACGCGGAGATCCCCATGATCAAGAAGCTCGCATCCGTTGGAAACAGCCGCTGTGTCATCCTCGACCGGTCCTTGCTCGATGCCCTGGGAGTTGCGCCGACCGGCAAGGTGGAGATCCTCGTCCGCGACGGTACACTGCTCATCCGTCCGGCGCCGATTCAGTCCCAGGGGGGAAGGATCGTGCGACGCAGGCGCCAGCGCGTCTGCTGAGTCGCCGCACTTCGTTGGCCGTCGCTTCGCTCGTTTGGTAGTGGCGCGCGGCGGCGACTTGTGTCACTCCGGACAATCGCGCCGCCGTCGCGGTTGGGAGTGACCCTCGATGATCCGCGTCTGCTTCGTCTGCCTTGGCAACATCTGCCGGTCGCCGACCGCCGAAGCGGTCTTTGGCGCGCTGGTCGCTGAAAACGGCCTCGCCGATCACATCTCGTTCGATAGCGCAGGCACCTCTGACTATCACATTGGCGAGCCAGCTGACCGCCGCTCGGCCCAGGCCGCTGCACGCCATGGCGTCACCCTGCGGGGCCGGGCGCGTCAGTTTCAGGCTGCAGACTTCGAGACGTTCGACTACGTTGTTGCCATGGACCGTTCGAACCTCGATCGGCTCGTGGAGATGGCCCCAAGCGAGGGCGCCCGCAAGCGAATCAGCATGCTGCGAGCGTGGGATGCCGACGCGGATGGCGCGGATGTGCCCGATCCCTACTGGAGCGGCCGCGACGGTTTCGAGCTGGTCTTCCAGATATGCCGAGCGGGCTGCACGGGCCTGATCGCCTCAATTCGGTCCGAACATGGAATCTGAGACGCGACCTGTTGGTCGCGGGTTCCCGGGGAAGCCAGATGTCATCTGAACTTCGGCGCGACGATCGCGCTCAGCCTAACCGCCAAGGCCACCAGCGTCACCGCCAATGCCAACGTGGCACGTCCCCGGTCGCCGCGTGCGTGGTCGCGACGCTCTTTGCGATCGTGCTGCCGGTTGCGGTTTTGCCGGCATGTAGCGGCGGCGACCCACCTGGAGCGGCCAACAGCCTGGTCGCCGACGCGGGCGGCGGCGGCGGCGGCACCCTCGCTGATGCCGCGGCCCCGCCGGTGCACGAGGTCGACACCCTCCTCTCTGCCGCCGACGTGGCGGTAGGCGACACGGTCTCGATCACCTGTGCCTGGGCCGACACCGGCGCGGTGGTTGCCGGCGCGACTATCGCCGTGGAGCCCTCCCAGGGTACGAGCATCTCGACCACCAGCGACGGCTTCAGCCTGAGCAGCGACGCCGCCGGAAGCATCGCGATCACCTGCTCCTCGCCCGCCGGCACCGATCCCACTGCGGCGGTCCTGGTCGTCCGGCCGGGGCCAGCGGTCACGGTGACGGCGACAATCGAGCCAACGAGCTTCCCCTCGGGAACCGTCGCTGTGGTCACCTGCCGCGGAGAGGACGCCCTCGGCAACGTGATCAGTGACGGCGAGTGGTCCCTCGACGTCCAGCCAGCCGCCGTCGCGACGGCGGGCGGCGCGGGCGGCGCGCCGGGAACTTTGCAGGTGGTTGGCGGCGACGTCGGGGCTGGCGATGTTGGCTGCGTCCTGGCCGGGGCGACTCCAGCCAAGACGACGCGGGCTGCGTTTGCCGTGCTGGCTGGCCTGCCGACGCAGGCGATCGCCACGCCCCCCAAGGGACCGACAGTGGTTGGCACCGACGCGGCCATCGGCTGCAGCGCCCGTGACGCAGCCGGCAACACCGTCGACCTGCCGCCGTCCGCTTGGAATCTGATCGTCACGGCGCCGGCCAAGGCGGGCAGCGCGCCCTTGACCGTCACGACGACGCTCGCGGGGGCGACGGACGTTGCCTGCAGCACGGGCAGCCCCGCGGTCACCTCGCCGCACGTGAGTGTCGCTTTCATCGCCGCGGCCGCGGCCAAGACAGTCGCCAAGGTCGCGATGTCGCCGGTCGTCGCGGGGGACCCCGGCACCAAAGTCAGCTGCGCGATCCAGGACGCTTGGGGCAACCCGACCCAGTTTGCCGCGCCCCCTGTCGCCGGCGAGAGTCCACCCGCCCAGCTCGTGGCCGAGGTCGAGCCAGCCGACCTCATCGAGGTGGTCGGCGACGTCGTCCGATCGACCAAGGCCGGCGTGCACCCGATCCGCTGTCGTGTCCCCGGGCTGACGCTGGAACAGGTTTCGGCCGACCTGGAGGTACTTCCCGGCGCGCTGGACTTCTCCAAGGCGCAGCTCTCGCCGAACAAAGCGATCGCGGGCGCCGCCGTCGTCATCGCATGCGCGGCCTACGACGCCTGGGGCAATGCGGTGTTGCCCGCCGACCAACCACAGAAATGGACAATCGAGGCACCAGCTGACTGCGACGTGAAAGGCACCACGCTGGCGTGCACGGTCACCGGAGAGAAGCCGATTCTCTGCAAGACCGATGACCTGGTCGAAGCCGTGCCTGCGCTGCTGACCCTGGTCGCCGGGCCACCGGTCAAGCTGGAATTGACGGCGAGCCCCGATCTGCCCAATTACAGCAACGGCCAGAAGATCGACATCGTCGGCACCGCCTGGGACGAGTACGGCAACCTTGTGGCCGAGCTGGTGCTTGATCCGCTGACCGTCGCGCCGGTCGAGACCGCGCTGCTCGATGTCCTCAACGCCCGCGTGACCTTCACGGCCGACGGCCTGTACACGGTGCAGGCCAGCGCCAACGGCGACACCAAGGTCTCGGCGAGCCTGGTCCTCAAGGTCGACACCACCGGACCGTTGGTGCTGGTCAGCTCTCCCAAGCGGGGCACGACGCAGCCGTATAGTCCCCAAATCGAGGTCACCTTCAGCGTGGTCGACGACCTCAGCGGTCTCGGCCCGTTGACCGTCAACGGCGCGCCGATGGCCGCGGCCGATGGCGTCGGCTTGAAGTTCTCGATGCCCGTCGACTTCGGCCTGAACCTGATCGAGATCGACGCGACCGACGAGTTTGGCAACAAGACCCACGTCGCGCAGAGTTACTACGCGGCGCAGGCTTGGTACCCCAACGACGTTGCTTCGCCCAAAGCCGCGCTTGTCGACCACGGCATGGTCGCCTGGTTGGGGCAGAAGGCGCTCGACTCCGGCGTCCACAATCACGCAAAACCTCGTGACATCGCGACCGTCTTTGAGATTGTCCTGAAGAATATGGATCTCTCGGCGATCGTCGGAAAGGCCTTCGCCTTCAACAGCGGCGGCAACAAAGGCACGGTCACGGTCGACTCGTTCAGCTACGGCGACCCCGCCTTCAACAACGGCCACCCGAAGGTCAGTTTGACCGCCATCGACGGCGGCGCCGTGCTCAAGGCCGAGATGCGCAAAGTGGCCGCGAAGGTGCGCCTCGAGGACTTTGAGAAGGAGGTCTGCGTCATCGGCTGCTGGTGGGTGCCGCTCCCCGACACCAAGGCGGACGTCACCGCCAAATCGATGAACGTCGGCGGCAACGTCTTCATCGCGGTGAGCCCGGCTGGTCAGGTGCTGGTGACCACCAAGGACATCGTCGTCGACCTGCAGGACGTCGACGTCGAGATCACCAACGGCTGGGGCTTCCTGGTCAACTGGTTGATCTCCCTGTTCAACAGCCAGGTCACCAAGATGCTCGAGTCGACCCTGGCGGCACAGCTCGGCGGCGCCATTGACGCCCCTCTCGCCGCCGCGCTGGGGGCCCTCGCGCAGACCATCGACTGGGAGCTTCCCGGTCTCCTCAGCGGTCCGCCGGTGCTGCTTCATCTTGAGACCGCGATTCAGGGCTTGCAGTTCTACGGCGCCAAGTCGGGCAAGAACGGCGGCGCTCGCTTCACGCTGAAGGCATCGACGACCTCGGCGAAGGTGGTGCCCTACGAGATCCTCGGGTCGATGCGTCGCCTGTCGTGCCTGGCCGGCGGGTCGACCCATCCGACGATGGCGCAAAGTGATCCCCTCGAGATCGCGATGCACTTCGACCTGATCAATGAACTGCTGCGGGCGCAATGGCAGGGCGGCGGTCTCGTCTACTCGATGCAGGCCGCCGACCTCGGCGCCTTCGACTTCCAGGCGTGGGACATCAGCGACGTCACGATCGCCACCGACTTCCTGCTGCCGCCCCAGGTCAGCGACTGTGGGCCGCAGGGCAAGGCCGAGATGCAGGTGGGCGACATCGGGTTGCAGATCGAGGCGAAGCTCGGTGGCGTCGCTACCTCGCTGGTGGTCTACGTCAGCATGGCGGCTTTGGTCGACCTCAAGCCGGCGCCGACCGCCGACGGGGGCATGGGGATCGGCCTGGGGCTCGCCAAGCCGCACCTCTTCGCCAGCGACATTGACATCGTCGTTGTCGACGGCCTGCAGGCGCCAGAGGGCACCGTGGCCTTTCTTGAGCAGCTGCTACCCGTCATCACGGCCCAGATGCTCGGCTTGCTCGAAGGGACCCTGGCGAGCTTCCCGATCCCGGCGGTGCCACTCGACGGCTTCGCCGCGTCAATTCCGCTCGGCACCAAAATCGCCATGGATCTCAAGGAAGTCAACGCGAGCGACGGCAGCGCCTACCTCTATGGAGACGTCAAGAAGTAGCGGCAAGAGGTCGCCGCAAGAGGTCG
>CALGHC010000563.1 GCA_937915965.1 uncultured Myxococcales bacterium | reverse complement strand
TCGACCACCGCCGGAACGTCGGCCGCGCCGTCTGCGTCCATCTCGGCCGCGTCGACATCCCCGGCCGCGTTGGCGTCCTCGTCGTTGGCAGCGTCGGCCTCGGTCTCGGCCCCATCGATTGGCTCCGACGCGTCGGCCGGACCACTACCCGTATCGGCGACCGCGGCATCGACCGCGGTCGAGTCCGGCCCATCGGACTGCGGGACGTCGGCCGGGGCCGCGGTGTCAGCCGCGTCGGGCGCCACCGCCGTCTCGCTTGTGTCCTGGCTGCCTGCCGGCGTGGCCGGGTCCGAGCTGCTGCAGGTCACCGCGCCGCAGAGCACGCCCAGAACAAGACAAAGGCCGTTGAAGTCACGCATCGAATCCTCCGCGGCACAATCTGGTGCGCCGAATCATCACGTTTTGTGGCGTTGGCCGCCGTCAGCGCACCCGCAGACCGTCAGCGCACCCGCAGACCGTCAGCGCACCCACAGGGCGACATCGCAACCCGTGACGCCGCCGTTGCAGTTGGTGCTGCCACCGTCCGGGCCGTAGTTGTGGTGGTCGCGGATGTACCAGGTTGGTCCTGCGTGGTGCGTGTGCAGATAGTGCGGCCCGCCACCGCACAGACCCATGTACGCGCCTGTGCCGTTGGTGCCGGCGACGGGACCCTTGATCAGCGAGACGTCGCCGTAGGCCTTGTCGCACGAACCCGTGGCCATCGAGTTGTGACCGTAGATGCAACCGTTCGACTTGAAGTACCACCACGCGCCCTGGCCGCTGGCAGCACCTGCGAGCATGTTGCCATCGTACGTCCAGCGGTAACGCTGGGTCACCATCGCGTTGATGCGCGCGTCGCTCATCTTGAAGGTCGCGCCCAGCGAGGTCCCAGCCCCCACGTTCAGCGCGCCGGTCGTGCCCCAGCCAGCCGTCGAGCCGCCCTTGCCGCGCGCGACCAACGACCAGCCACCGTCGTCGGTGCTCATGTCGCACCAGCTCTGTAGCGGAGCGAGCGGGCCGTCGCCGTCGGGGTCGAGCCAGTAGGCGCCGTCGCCCTTGCCCAGGTCGGCGTCGCGCAGCGCCTTGCAGGTCTTTGCCGGGCTGCCGGCGCTGCCGTCGCCGACCGTGACCGAGAGGGCGAACCAGGCCTGGCCATTGCAGATGTTCAGGGTCTTCGCCGCCGGCGCGAAGTACAGCATGCCGGCATGGGCGGCGTCACAGGCGACCGGTGCCTTGTCGGCGTTTTGCAGGCGCAGCCCGAGCACTTCGTTGCCGCCGACGTCGACGCCAGCGAAGACGTTCTTGCCCGACCAGACGTTGGCGCCGGTCAGCTGGCCATAGCCCGAGAGGTCGGGGCCGCCCTCAAGGTCGGCGTATTTGCCGCTGGTCGCGACCACATGCAGCGCCGCCGTCTTTGCGTACGGCTCGAGCACCGTCTCGGCGAGCATCGCCGAGGTCACGCAGCCGCTACACTGCAAGGCGGCAGCGCTGGCAGCCTCGTCGGCGGTGGTCGCCGAGTCGGCCTTCTTGGCAAAGTCCGCCTGCGTCGCGTTGTCGGCCTGCTTGGCGGTGTTGGCGCTGGTCGCGAAGTCGGCGACCTTGGCCTGGCCAGCGGCGGTGGCGAGGTCGGCGAGATCGGCGAGCTTGGCGTGGTCGGCCTCTGTGGCGCTGTCGGCCGTCTTCGCGGTCTCCGCGCTCAAGGCGCTGTCGGCGACGACCGCCCTCCAGGCGCGCAGCACCGGCGCGAGCGGCACGCGTGGCATCTCCGGATCCGCGTCGATCTGGATACCGACGTAGTGGCCACCGGCGGCGACCGCGCCACCGTCCATCGGCGCGCCCGGGTCCGCGCCGAGCAGCAAGGCGAACTGGCCATGCGTCACCGGCACACCGACAAAGAGCTCCTTGTAGACCTGATCCTTGCCTTCAGAGTCGGCGTAGAAGCGAACGACGAAGCCGTACGAGCCGTCTGCGACCGGTCCGCCGGCCGCCGTGCGCAGCGCTCCGGTGAGCTGAAGCCCAGCGGCGGGCGGATCTGCGAGGACGGGCACAGCGGCGAGCAAACAAGCCACCGCGAGCGCTGTCGCTGCGGCGCGTGGGGTCTGGCAGGTACCGAAGGGGGGCATGGCGGTGGTCTCCCATGGGGCTGAAGGTCCAGCCCCTTCGGCGACCATCATAGACGATCGACGAGTTCACCGAAACGCGTCCGAATTTCCGTGATTCTCCGCCCTGGTCCGCCCTGGTCCGCCCCGGTCCGCCCCGGTCCGCCCTGGTCCGCCCCGGTCCGCCCCGGTCCGCCCCGACCCGCCCCGATCCGCCGCCTACCGGCCCCAGATCCGCACCGGCTCTTTGTAATACTTCGGTCCGCCGCCTTGACTGCCCCAATGCTGGCAGCCGGCCGAGAGCTCCTCGCGGCAGTCCATGCCCACACCGATGATGCCGAGCTGGATGTAGTAGTAGTCGTAGGTCGCGCCCCAGCGCGGTCCCGCCTTCCAGTTCTTCAGAAGCGGCGGAACGTTGAATCCGTATCGGACCGTTATCGGTTTTGCCAGCGGCCAGCTGTCGTGGCGCCAGCCCGGCGCCGGCGGGCTCAGGTCCACCGGGTTGCTGGTGAACCAAAGCGGCGTTTGGGT
>CALGHC010000562.1 GCA_937915965.1 uncultured Myxococcales bacterium | reverse complement strand
GGCCGCCGTGGGCCAAGGAAAGCGATGTCACCGAGCAAGCCGACCAATGAGCTCCCCGCGACTCCGGTGTCGACGCGCGTCGCGGCAGTTCTCGGCATCGATCCCGGATCTCGACGAATGGGCTGGGGTGTCGTTGGCTGCGTCGGTGAGCAGGTGCGTCGAGTCGCCAGCGGCGTCATCCGCCTCGACGCCCGCCTGCCCCTGCCTGAACGCCTGGGGGTTATCTTGCGCGAGGTCGAGGGTCTCCTCGACCGCTACGAGCCCGACGAGGTCGCCGTCGAGACCGCGTTTGTCCGCGACAACCCGCGCACTGCCCTGGTCCTTGGCCAGGCGCGCGGCGTTCCGATCGCGCTCGCGGCGGCGCGTTCGATCGCGGTGCGCGAGTACGCCCCGGCCCTCGTCAAGCGCCACGTGACCGGCAGTGGCAGGGCGACCAAGGATCAGGTCGGGGCGATGGTCGCGTTGCTGCTGGAGCTGAGCGAACCGCTCCAAGAAGACGAGGCGGACGCGCTCGCTGTCGCTCTTGCTCACGCCCGCGCTGTCTCATTCGCTCCGGTGGTGGAAGGTTCGTCCCAAACGGTCAACGCGGCCGTCGCCGAAGCCGCCGCGAGGCCGATGACGGCGTCCCAAGCCTGGTACGCGGCGGTGGTACAGAGCGCATCGCCCGCCGGTCGGCGCAAGAGGAGGGGACGATGATCGGCTGGCTCAATGGCCGCTGCGTGGTCTGCGAGGCGGATCATCTGGTGCTGGATGTGCGCGGCGTCGGCTACCGCGTCTTTCTGGGAGACCACGACCTCGCCGCCTGCGCTCCGGGTGACGAGGTAGAGCTTTGGATTCATACCCAGATCCGCGAGGACGCGTTTCTGTTGTACGGCTTTCGCGGCCGCTCAGGCCGCGAGCTGTTTCGCAGCCTGGTCGCCGTGTCGGGCGTGGGCCCAAAGGGGGCCATGTCGCTGCTCTCGGTGCTAGAGCCCAGCGAGTTGGCAACGGCGGTGCAGCGCGACGATGTGGCCAGCCTGTGTCGGGCAAAGGGCATCGGCAAGCGCACGGCCGAGTTGATCATCGTCAAACTTCGCGACCGCCTGCCAGTGGAGCTCCTCATGGGCGCCGATGAGGGCCCGACGGCGTCCGATCGCGGCCGGCGTGCCGCCAGTCACGGCGAGGCGGTTAGCGCGCTCGTCCATCTCGGATACCCGCGTCGGACCGCCGAGGCAGCCGTTCAGGTCGCACTTGAGGAAGGCGCTTCCGATGAATTGACCACGCTGATACGCTCCGCGCTCGCTACCCTGCGCCAGACCTAGCGCCCTGCGCTCGCCGATCTGCCCGTCTGGCCGGGCAACTATCCGGTCTTCCCCCAGCCCAGGACGCCTCACTGATGGCCCCCGCACGCCGCTCAGAAAATGACGCGCCGACCCGCTCGGACGGCACCCTCACTCGCAGCGCCGACGACCCGCTGATCAGCGATCCGGCGCCCGCCGAAGTGCGCACGGATCGAGCACTGCGCCCCCGCACATTCGACGAGTACGTCGGCCAGGCGGATCTCGTCCGAAACCTGCGGGTCTTTATCGAGGCTGCCGGCCGCCGCGAAGAGTCACTTGATCACATGTTGTTTTGTGGCCCACCTGGTCTGGGCAAGACGACCCTGGCCCATCTGATCGCCGACGCGCTTGGTGTTGGTCTGGTCACGACCTCGGGCCCCGCTCTCGACAAGAAGGGCGACCTCGCCGGCATCCTGACCGGTCTCGGCGACCGCGATGTCCTGTTTATCGACGAGATTCATCGGCTCAACGCGGTGGTCGAGGAGAACCTCTACCCGGCGATGGAGGATCGACGCTTCGACATCGTCATCGGAGACGGTCCCCACGCTCGCACGGTGCGGCTACCTCTGCCGGCGTTCACGCTGCTCGGCGCGACCACCCGCACGGGTCTCCTCACCGGGCCACTGCGCGACCGCTTCGGCTACGTCGCCCGGCTCGACTACTACAGCACCGTTGAGCTCGCCACGGTGGTTCGGCGTTCGGCGCGGTCGCTGGGCATTCGCATCGACCAGGAGGCCGCCCGCGAGATCGGCCGCCGGTCGCGAGGAACTCCGCGGATCGCAAATCGGCTGCTTCGCCGGGTCAGGGATTTCGCGGAGGTGGACGGCAAGGACACCATCGATCTCGCCACCGCCAGTCATGGGCTCGACCAGCTCGGCATCGATGACGTTGGCCTCGACGAGATGGACCGCAAGTATCTGCGCGCCCTCGCAGTGCAGTTCAAGGGCGGACCCGTCGGCGTCGAGGCGCTCGCCTCCGTTCTCGGCGAGCAACGCGACACCCTCGAGGACGTCTACGAGCCTTTCCTGATCCAGGAGGGCTTCTTCGCCCGCACGCCTCGCGGCCGCATCGCCCTCGACCGGGCATGGCAGCACCTCGGCGTGGACCGGCCAGCGCCCGTCGGCGGCAGCGGTCAGCAAGAACTCATCTGAAGCGCACCGAGGCTGCTCATGCCCTGCGGACAGGCCATCTCGGGTAGCGACGGTGACGTGCGCGTAGCCGTGCGGGTCCAGCCTGGCGCGCGTCGGCCGGGTTTGCGCGGCATGTATGGTCCGCGCTTGCGCATCGCGGTCGACGCACCGCCGGTCGATGGCAAGGCGAATCGCGCGGTGGTCGCGCTCTTCGCTGCGCTCGTCGGGGTGCGCCCGAGCGCTGTCCGAATCGGCCTCGGGGCTGGCTCGCGCGACAAGCGAGTCGACATCGACGCGCCCCTGCACCAGGTCGAGCAGGCGATCTCGACGGCTTTGATTGCGACTGGCTAGGCTCCGCTTGGCTCGTGGCTATCGTTCATCGCGCTCGTTCGATGGCCCTTCGAGCCGGCCCCGGCTTGCCGCTGCGCGTGCGGTCAACTAACCTGCGGCCTGCCGAGGCCCCCCCACCGCGCGGAGCGTTCGACCGTGGCTGACAGGAACTCGATGCAGCGGCCTGACGAAGAGCTTGCTGTCGCGTCATTGGTCGACAACATGTACCGCGTCGTGCGCCTGATTGGCCGCGGCGGCATGGGGGCAGTGTACGAGGCAGAGGACATCCGCCTGGGCCGCCCCGTCGCGTTGAAGGTCCTGCGCAGCGATCTCGCGCGCCAGCTTCAGGCCGATGAGAGGTTTTTGCAGGAGGCAAGGGTTCTCGCCCGAATCCGCTCCCCGTTCGTCGCCACCGTCTACTCGATTGGCGCCACTGACACGGGCAAGACCTACATCGCGATGGAGTACATCGACGGCGAGTCGCTTGGCGATGTCCTTGACCGCGAGCGATGGCTGCCCTTGGCGCGCGCGGTTCGGATCACCCAACGGGTCGCCGAGGCCCTCGTCGAGGCGCACGATCTGGGCATCATTCACCGCGACCTGAAGCCGGACAATATCCTGCTCACCCGCATCGGATCGGTCGACGACTACGTCAAGGTGGTCGACCTCGGCCTCGCCAAGCACATCGAGTCCGCCGGCAGCAGCAACAACCCACGCCTCACACAGGCCCGCCTCGTGCTCGGTACGCCGGCCTACATGAGCCCCGAACAAGCCGCGGGCCACGACGTTGGGCCGGTCAGCGACCTGTACTCGCTTGGCGTGATCCTCTACGAGATGGCGACGGGCTTCTTGCCGGTCGATGGCGAGACCCCACAAGATTTCCTGCGCGCTCATCAGCTGCAACCGCCTGTATCTTTGGCGCAACGCCGCGCCGATCTGCGCTTCCCCCCCCAGGCCGAGGCGTTCGTGCAACGCGTCCTCTCCAAGGACGCGGACGACCGCCCCACAGACGCGCGCGAGTTTCTTGAGGAGCTGAGCAAGCTGGAGGGCGTCGACGCCGCCCGTGCCCAGCAGCCGTCAACGGCTCAGGCCGATCGGCGGCCGCGCGCCCGCCACGCTTCGACCGTCGGCCCCACGCTCGACATCCTCGAGGATCGCCTCGAGCGAGCCAAAGAGCGGGTTCGGGTGGAGCTGATGGGTGTCGTCTCGCGCGCCCCCGGCATGCTCTACGAGGCCCTCGACACCTTCACCACGCTGGTCTCGAGCCGTGCCGATATGCCGGTGGTCGTACGGGTGCGCGTGCCACCGCCCGAGGGGCGAGTCCCGCTCGCCTGTCTCTTTGAGGAGGTTCGCGTTCGCGCTGGGGTCTTCGACGACGACCCGCCCTCGATGGCGCGACGCAAGCTGCTGCGCTGGGTGCAGGGGCTCATGCCCGACCGGCCAGGACGCGCGAGCCAGGTGGCACATCTCGTCGGCCTCTTTCTCAACGTCGACTTCCCCGATTCGCCCCACCTTTCGCACGCCCGTGCTGTGCCCGAGGTGGCGCGCATGGCCGGCGGCGCCGCGCTCGCCGATGTGCTGCGCGCGATCGCAGGTCGAGGCAGCCTGGTGCTGCTGCTTGAGCACGTCGAGAACCTGACCGACTCCGAATGCGATTTTCTACGGCGCTTGGTGCGGCAGCTGGGCACCATGCCCGTGCTGGTCGTTACCGGCTGGCTGTCGCGCAACGACGAAGTCCCGGAGGGCCTGTCGGGGATGGTCTCGGCGGGTTCGATCGCGCGGATCCCCTCGCGCGACAACAACCTCTCGCGCAAGCTTGAGGATCCGGCCCTGCGCTCGGTCATTCAGGCAGCTGCCCGCATCGGTTCGCCCGTCTGGCCGGACCTGATCGAGGCCGCGCTGGGCTACTCGACCGAGCAGGAGCTGGCGCGTCTTGTCGCCATGGGGGCGCTGCGTCCACTCGCTGCGAGTCGGCTGTCCAATCAGGTCGAGTATCTGCTTGGCGACATTCCTGAGGCGATCCTGGAGAGCGGCAGCGACGGGACGGTCGATCTGACCCGGGCGCTGGGCTGGCTGCACGCGCGCGCTGTAGAACGGCCGCGCGTCTGGTCGGCTCGCCTGGCGCCGGTCGAGGCTGCCGCCGGTGACCTGGGCATGGCAGCAACACACGCCCGCGAGGCTGCCGAAGCCATGCGCAGCATCGGCGCACTCACGGAGGCGATCGAAGCTTACGAGCAGGCCGCTGGATTCTGCCGTCGTCTCGCCGCCACAGGTGAGGTCACCGAGGCGACGTTGAGTCTCGCCGAGGCCGCCCTGGGCCAGGTGGCTTGTCTCAGGGCCCTGGGCGACGACGAGCAGGCGAGCATGGCCGCTCGCGAAGCCGTCGAGCGGCTACGCGAGCTGCCTGGTTTGCGTGAACAGAACTGGTGCAAGCTCGGCCTGCCGCTGCTGGTGGAGTGGGCCAGCGCCGAGGCCCGGCTGGGTCGCGCCGACGGCGCGGTCGCGCCCCTTGGACAACAGATCGAGGCGATCTCGCGGACCCGCCTGCCGATCGCCCAAGAGCAGCTGCCGTCGCTGCGGCGGGCGTTGGGCGACGTCCACCATAGCCTAGGCGACGTGCATCGCGCTCTTGAGGAGTGGCTCGCCGCAAGCCGCGACCTGCCTCTATTGCCTCACCCGGCCCTCTCCGCCGACCTGTCGATGCGCATCGCCGGCGCGTACCGCGAGACCGGCGAGGGCGAGCGCGCTGTCGCCCACGCCCGCAAGGCGCTGGCCGCCGCCCGCGACGCCCGCGATCTGGT
>CALGHC010000561.1 GCA_937915965.1 uncultured Myxococcales bacterium | reverse complement strand
CATGACGCGTCCCGCGCCCCACCAATGCCCACTCGCCCCACTCGCTCCCCTGCCCAGACTGAGCGGCTCCATACCAGGGGTCGGCGGTGTGATCCGGCATGAGATCGAGGATTTCGAGGTCGAGGAGGTGCCCGCCTACCTGCCCTGTGGTCAGGGCGAGCACCTGTATCTGCTGATCGAGAAGCGTGATCTCGCAGGCGAAATGCTGCGCCGTCACGTCGCCCGGACCTTCGGGTTGCGCACCGGTGACGTCGGCATGGCCGGCCTGAAAGACCGTCGCGCCGTGACCCGGCAGTGGCTGAGCGTGCCGCTCAAGGCCGTCGACGATCCCGCTCGCCTCAACGACAGCCGCTGCAGGGTTCTCGACGCCCGACCGCACACCAACAAGCTCAAGACCGGCCACCTGCACGGCAACCGCTTCCAGATCAGGCTCCGAGACTGCGGCCGCGGGGCGCTCGCGCTCGCCACCGCCAAGGTCGCGCTGCTCGAAGAGACCGGCATCGCCAACTTCTATGGCAGCCAGCGGATGGGCCACGGCGGCTCGACCCTGGCGGCAGGCTGGGCCCTGGCGACCGGGCTCAGCGGTGTCGTCCACGTGCAGGTGCCCGACGAAACCGTCCACGTCATCGATCTGCGCGACCGCCACCTCAAGCGCCTCGCCGCGTCCGCGTTGCAGAGCGAGGTCTTCAACCGCGTGCTCGTGCGACGCATCGCGGCCGGTGACATCGCGACGGTGCTCGACGGCGACGTCTGCCAGAAGACCGACACAGGCGGCACGTTCGCGAGCGACGACGTCGAGCGCGAGCGCCGGCGGCTGGCCGCGCGCGAGGTCGTCGTCACGGGACCGATGTGGGGCCCGCGCATGGTGCGACCGGTGGGCGCCGCCGCGGCGCTGGAACAAGAAGTGCTCGCTTCGATGGGATTGGACGAGAGTTATTTCATCCAGTTGGGAGCGCTCGCCGCAGGCACCCGCCGACCGTTGGTCCTGTTCTGCGACGATCTCGCGGTGGAGTCAGTCAGCCGCGAGAGCGGCGCTGAGAGCGGTCCAGGCAGCGCTCCCGATGGCGCTCCCGATGGCGGCACCGAGGCTGCCGGCGAGAATTTGATCCTGCGCTTCTCCCTGCCCTCCGGTTCGTTCGCCACGATCCTCCTTCACGAGATGATGGGACCCGAGGCGACCGCGGCCAACGTCAACGCGACGCATGGCCACAGCGACGAGCGGGGCCCCGCGGCGCCGGCCACGGCAGGAGCCTGAGCATGCGCGTCAATCTGAGTCTGCTTGAGAGCAGCGTGACACCCCGCGCGTGGCGACAGGGGCGCGAGTACTTCCGCCTCGGCAACGTCAAGCGCCTCGCCCGCGAGAACGGCGGCTTTGACGTCGTCGTCCAGGCCGAGCGCCAGCAGCGATTCGACGTGCACTTCGAGCTCGACATCGGCGACGAAGGCGCGGTCCTTGAGGAATGGGACTGTTCGTGCGCCCAACCGGATGGCGGCTGCGCGCATGTGATCGCCGCCGCGCTGGCCCTGCGCCGCAACGTCGCCCGCGACGCCGAAGCCGGCGAAGACGGTGCCGACGGCTGGCGCGATGTGCTCGCCGTGGACCCCGAGGTCGCCGCATCGACAACCCGAGCCTCTTGGATCTGCTACGACCTGGCGCTGCACGGCCGCGGCGACAGCGGTTCTGAGGTCAGCATTGTTCGCCGCCGCCGCAGCCTCGGCGACAAAGGCAGGCGCCAGAGCGGCGCGGTCATTGGTTGGAAGCCATCGGCGGTTGGCCACTTTGGCTACAAGACCCACAACGACGCTGCCGAGAACCGCGACGACCTCATCCCGGTCCTATGCTCGGTCAACCGGCACGACCTGCGCGTGCGCACCCTGCAGCCCGGGTTTGTCGACGTCTTCCTGCGTCTATTTGTCGACGCCGAGCCCTACACCCTCCGCGTCGACGGCGAAGAGACCCTCGTCGTCGGTGCCGAGCGCCCCGTGAGCGTCATCGTCACGGACGCCACAGATGGCGGCCTGAACGTCTCGGCGCGGCTGATGACCCACCGACCCCGCCAGGGTGGCGACGACGACGTCCTGCTGCCCGGCCCGGTAGCTTGGGTCTACATTCGCGCCGAGTCGACCATCGTCCGCCCGTCGGCAAGATCACCTGCGCTGCTGCGGCTGCTCCGTACCGGCCGCGTGCACGTACCCGCCGACGAGGTCGACGCATTTTGCCGAGAGGTCCTTCCACACCTGCGCAGCGAGAGCGACCTGATCGAGCAGACGGACCTGTTGCCGCCCGTGCACACCGCCGCCGCAACACCGCGCATTCGCCTCGACGAGATCGACGGCAAGCTCAGCGTCGCGCTGTCGTTCGCGTATCTCGTTCACGGCGAGGCGATCGGTTCGCCCGGAAGCGGCGCCGCGCACGAAGGCGCTCGCGAGATCATGGAGTACCCCGCAGGCGGCGGGCCGCAGGTCTTCAGCCGCAGCCTCGCGCACGACGGCGACGTCGAGCTGTGGCAACGCGACCGCGAGTTCGAGGCCACCTGGCTTGCGCGGGTGAGCGAGGCCGCTGGCGCGGCGATGCCGGCGCTTCTGGAATTGGACGACGCGCTCGATTTCCTCATCGATCAGCTCGCCGCGCTTGAGATCGACGGCGCCGAGGTCTTTGGTCGCGACAAGCTCTCCGACCTGCGGCCCAGCCGCGCGCGGGTCACTCCAACCGTCATGTTGCGCAGCGGTATCGACTGGTTCGAGCTCAAGGTCACGCTGAGCGCGGGCGAGAGGGAGGTGCTGCTACGCGACGTCCTTGAGGCCTGGCGCGAAGGCAGCCGCTACATCCGCCTCGACGATGGCGAGCTGGCCCGGCTGCCGGCCGACTGGCTCAAGCGGCACGCGGCGACCCTCACCGATCTCGAAGAGCTCGCCCAGCGAGGCGAGGACGGCAGCTGGCGCGTCGAGCAACACCTCGCGCCCTCGATCGCCGACCTGGTCGAAGAGCACGGCATCGCCGACGACGGCTGGCGCGCCTTCATCGAGCGCCTCAGCCAGTTCACAGGCATCCAGCGCCGCCCCCTTCCCGAAGGCCTGCGCGTCGAGCTGCGCGACTACCAGCGCGGTGGCTACGACTGGATCCTCGCCCTCAGCGAGCTCGGTCTGCACGGCTGCCTCGCCGACGACATGGGCTTGGGCAAGACGGTGCAGGCGCTTACTGTGCTGCTCGCCGACAAAGAGTTTGGCCGCCAGACCGGTCCCAGCCTGATCGTATCGCCGACCTCAGTGGTCCAGAACTGGGCAGACGAGGCCGCGCGTTTCACGCCGGACTTGCGCGTGCTGACGCTGCGCGCCGACGATCGCGCCGGTCGCCACGAACTGATCGACGCAATGGATGACTACGACATCGTGCTGACGTCCTACGCGCTGCTTCGCCAGGATGGCGACCTGCTTGAGCTACGGGATTTCCACTACGTGGTTCTCGACGAAGCCCAGGCGATCAAGAACCCCAACAGCCAGACCGCCCGCGCCGTGCGGCGCCTGCGTGCCCACCATCGCCTGACGCTGACCGGCACCCCCCTCGAGAACAACCTTCTCGAACTGTGGAGCCAGTTCCAGTTCCTGATGCCGGGCTTCTTTGGCAGCCGCGCGCGCTTCGTCCGCCGCTATGGAATCGTCCGCGGCGGCGAAGTCACCATGGACATGATGGAGCAGCTGCGCCGGCGGTTGCGGCCGTTCGTACTGCGCCGGCTCAAGGTGGATGTCGACAAGGATCTGCCGCCCCTGACCGAGGTCACCCTGCGTTGCACCCTCCTGCCACCGCAGCGCGAGCTCTACGAGAAGGTCCGCAACACGTACCGCGCGAAGGTGCTCAACAAGGTCGACGAGATCGGCCTGGAGCGGTCGACTCTCAACGTGCTCGAAGCCCTGCTGCGCCTGCGTCAGACCTGCTGCCACCCAGACCTTCTGCCCTTCGAAGAGGCCCAGGCGGTCACCGAGTCGGCCAAGACAAACCTCTTCATTCAGACCGTCGGCGAGCTCCTCGCCGCTGGGCGCCGAATCCTGGTCTTCAGTCAGTGGACGACCATGTTGAAGCGTCTGCGGCGCGAGCTGGACGAGCGGGGCTGGGAGTCGGCCTACATGGACGGCTCGACGCGCGACCGTCCTGGGGTCATCCAGAGCTTCCAGCACCCGGACGGCCCGCCGCTCTTCCTGATCAGCCTCAAGGCCGGCGGAGTCGGGCTGAACCTGACGGCCGCCGACGTCGTCATGCACTACGACCCGTGGTGGAACCCGGCGGTTGAGCAGCAGGCATCGGACCGAGCGCATCGCATCGGTCAGGAGAAGCCGGTCCTCGTCATCCGGCTGGTGGTCAGCGACACGGTCGAGGATCACATCCTTCGCCTGCAGGATCGCAAGCGCAGCCTCGCCCAGGCGGCGATCGACAACGAGGGCGAAGGCGTGAAGACCCTCAACCGCGACGACCTGGTGGCGATATTTGGCAGCGCCTCGAAACGCGGACCGATGTTGAAGCCGCCCACGGCGCCCAAGGTCTCACCGGACCCTCCTGAGGCCAGCGACCCGGGCCAGGTCTAGCGCGCCTTCGGGGCTAGCGCTGCCGCGGTCGAACCTCAACCCGCCGACCGACCGCGACGAGCACCACGTGGCTGCCCAGGCGAAGCGGATCGCCATCGAACGCCACCAACTCGGCGACCCGACCCACAGCGATCTGGCCGGTGCGGTCGGCGAGGCCCAGGAACTCGGCTGGAGCCCGCGTGATCGCCGCAAGTGCGACGTCGTGCGGCAGCCCATACGCGACCGCGAGCCCCGCGGCCCAGCGAAGGTTGCGGGCGTTGTGGCTCGATCCGGTGGCGATGCCGAGGCGGACGCCGGCAGCGTGCAGGACGACGGCGGCGTCATCGCGAGCCAGCGCGGTCTGGAAGGTGTAGGGCCGGGCGGCAACGGGCGAGAGCACGACGGGTACGCCCGCCTCGGCGAGGCGGTCTGCGACGACCCACGCCTCAGCGCCCCCGACGATGACCAATTGGAGGCCGAACTCGACGCGCAGTCGCAACGCCGCGGCAATATCGCCCGCGCGGTCGGCGTGCACGACCAACGGCAACGTGCCGCCTACGACGGGCAGCAGAGCCAGCAGCGACGGGTCGCGCCGCATCCGCGCGAGCTCGTCGTCGCCTGCCTTCGCCGGCGCAGCGGCGAGCTCAGCCGCGCGCAGAAGGGTCGTGCGCAACAGCGCGATCTGGCCGGAGTGAGAGCCGACCAAGGGGCGCCCCTTCTTCTTGGCGCGCTCCCCAAGATGTACGTGCATTGACGAAGGATTGGCGATCCAAGCGTCATCTATCACCTTGCCGCTTGTATGATAGGCGACACCTTGACCGGCGACCAGCGCGGCACCCAGTGGCGCCACCACCACCGTCGTCACCCCACCCCAGCGCGCGGCATCGACCGCCCTCGACGCGAGGCGTACGCCGTCGGCGGCTCGGACCTCGGCGGCGACGCTGCGGCGGCCCGCGATCCCGTCGGTGCTCGACGGCTCCATCGAGACCTCGACCAGACCAACTGCCGAGTCCACCTCGATCAATCCAGGGGTCACCGTCGCGCCGGCGACGTCGTACAGCTTGACGTCGGCAGGCAGCTTGCAGACGGGGACAGCTCCAGGCGCGTCCGGCGCCCGACCGACACACGTGATGCGCCCATCCTCGACGACGATCACCCCCGCCTCGACGGGCGCGACACCGGGCTGCATGGTGACGATCC